>DAOOKC010000078.1:0-7777 GCA_035385485.1 Exilispira sp. | reverse complement strand
ATTTTAAGTCTCTTTCTTTTATTGTTTTTGCAACTAGTTTTTCAACATCACGGCAGGCAGTTCCATTTCCTATAGCGATAAGTTCGATCCTGTATTTTTTGACAAGTCTTTCAAGACTGTCCATCGATTCTTCTTCTTCTTCCTGGTAAATCTTGGTATCATCAAGAAAATTACCAAACTCATCTAAAATGGCTATTTTTGAACCAGTTCGAATACCAGGATCTATTGCAAGAATTCTCCTGTTTTTAAGTGGAGGAGTTAAAAGAAGATTATAAAGATTTTTAGCAAATACTCCGATTGCTTCTTTCTCGGCTTTTTCAGTAAGAGTTTGTCTTACATCAGATACAATGGAGGGGAATAAAAGTCTTTTATAACCATCTTCACATGCAAGATTTAGCCATTTATTATCAATGCATTGATTTTTAGTTATAAAAAGGTTATAGGTAGACTTAAAAGAAATTTCATCATCAATTGTAATTTTAACACTTAATTTATCTTTAGCCTCACCTCTATTTATTGCTAATATTCTATGATTTTTAATTGTTTTTACAGGTTCTTTATAATCTTTGTACATATCAAATTCATCTTTTTCTTCTGGATTCTTCTTTTTAACTTCAAAATTTCCAGTGTCTATTATTGTCTGTCTTAGTAGATTTCTAACCTCAAAAAACTCAGCAAATTCTTCAGCAATAATATCCATAGCTCCCGCAAGGGCTTCTTCCACATTTGCAACACCCTTTTCAGCATTTACAAAATCTTTTGCAGCAACTTCAGGATTTAAGTTTTTCTTTATGATTTCAGCTAAAGGAGCAAGACCTTTTTCTATCGCTTTTGCAGCTCTTGTCTTTCTTTTTGGTTTATATGGTAAATAAAGTTCTTCTACTTCAGATAGTTTTTGAGAATCAAGTATCTTTTTTTCAAGTTCTTCTGTGAGTTTACCTTGTGATAGAATTGAACTTAATACCTCTTTTTTCCTTTGATAAAGATTTCTTTCATAATTTATCTGTTTTTCAATTTCTCTAATCTGAACTTCATCAAGTGATCCCGTCATTTCCTTTCTATATCTTGCAATAAATGGGACTGTATTTTCATCATCCAGAAGTTTTACAGTATTTTCGACCTGATTTCTTCTAAGAGAAAGTCTTTGAGAAATCAAATCTATGAAATCTATATATGGCATTTCATATTGAATAGTAAAAGTTTCTTCATCCACACTTTTATCTTGTTTTCTGTTTTTAGTTGTTTTTTGCTTTATTGTTTTTTCATCTGCTTCTATATCATTTATAGTATTATCATGACTAAGTTTAATCTTTATTTTCCTTTCTTTATTTTCCTTTTTATCTTTTTTATCTAAATCTTCTTCAGCGCTCATGTTTTTATTCAGATTTTTAATCTCATCAGTTTTTTTAATAATTTGCTGATTTGACTCTAAATTATTATTAGCATCCTTTAATTCATCTTTATCATTTAAGTGAGTTGGTTTTTTAATTTTAATGACAAATTTCTTCTTTTCGCTCATTTGAAAATAACTCCTTAACTTCTGTCTTTATTTAAACATTTGAAAAAGCAGTGTCAAGTGAAATAAAAATCTTGATTTTATTTTATTATCTTTTTGATATGAATTTGGTAATAGATATTAAATTTTTTGCGAAAGACTTTCCTATGAATATTTCACAGAAAGTACAATTTATATTAATCCTGATCTTGAAAGTTATTTTATAATTCCAGCAAGTGATGAAGGATTGTGAAATATTGATATTTAAATTTTCTTTGTTAAATAGCTTAAAATAAGTTATATTTTTCATTTTCTTTCTTTTTTCTTTTTTTCTTTTATTTCCTGATTTTTAAAACAGCTATCACTTAATAGGTAAAATTAAAAAACGCTTTTTTTTCTTTATTTATGAGTTATTTCAACTTTTTTCCAATACTTATTTCAAATTTAAGGAATATATTTGACAATTTTTCTATTTTATTCACAAGTGTTTTTATAAAAGGGGCTTTGAAGGTTCCGACTCAATTTGAGCCTTTTAAAAGTTTTAAGCAATTCAAGCCATTAAAAGGGCTTAGAGAATTACCCCCGTTGAAACCTTTGTTTTCAGGAAAATGGAGCACGACTCCACTGAGGATTTTTTTGCTATTTTGAGAATGTGAATCTGCTATACTTGTAAAAAATATTAACAATGGGGAAAAGATAATAATTCTTAGTCTAAAAAATAAAGAATCATGGTTACTTAAGGCAAAGACATGGTGTAGTTGGGCTTGGAAATATGAGGATAAAAAGATTTGGATCAAATTTGGTTGTATTGAAACGAAGGTGATAAATAAAGATGGAGATGTGTGTGAATTTTGGACCGAAAAGCAAATTGATTATTGAATATAAGCAAAACAGCAGATAACACGGTGTTTATAGGAAGCTGCGCTTCCTCAAATGCGCCTTTAGTGGACCTTACAAACATCGAGAACGTTATGTGCAACTCGGAAAAATGCCTTTTGAAAAAAGGAGACCGTAAATTATGACAATATTGTTGCCTTCGTTTTACTTTATAGAAAAAAATAGAATGAAAGAAATAAACTTCGCTTACTATCAAATAACGGAATTTAAAGTAAACTTTTTCCTTATGTAATTGTTCAAAAATCTCATTATTTGATAAGACAGTAAATTCAATTTTTTTACCTCTAATATTTAAATCTATTAACTTCATTTCATTAAGTTTTTTGATGTTAAGTAAACATTTTATTAGACTTTTTATTTACACCTGTTACTATTAAGCAAGTAATTTAAAAGGAGGAATCTTGTGGAGCAATATGATGCTTTTATAAGCGAGCTTTTAAAGATTCCAGCGATAACTGGTTTTGAGGAAAAAGCCGCAAAATTCATAGAAAAATCTATGAAACCTTTCTGTGATAAAGTAGAGATCGATGTCATGGGCAATGTTATTGCTTATAAAAAAGGTAATGGGAAGAATAAAGCCAGATTGCTTTTTGAAACTCATTATGATCAGATAGGCATAATGATTACAAAGATTGAGGAAAATGGTATCTTGCGATTCACAAATATTGGTGGGATTAATAAAAAAGCATTACCTGGTAAAAGAGTAAAGATATTTGGAAAAGAAGAGGTTTATGGCATTATTGGAACAAAACCCCCACATTTGATGTCTGAAGATGAGATTAAAAAAATAGATCCAATAAATAAACTTTTCATAGATTGTGGTTATGATAAAAAAGAGATAGAAAAGATTGTCAGCGTTGGCGATATTGGTTTAATTGATTTTGAACCACAAAAGCTGGTAGGTTCTTCTTATATGTCTGCTGGATTTGACGATAAAGCTGGTGCTATTGTCTTGTATATGGCAGCAGATTTACTTTCTAAAATGCCACCATACCATGATATTTATTTTTGTTTTTCTGTTCAGGAAGAAGTCGGACTTCGAGGTGCGAAAACCGCAGCATTTGCAATAGATCCCGATTATGCCATAAGTTGCGATGTGACTTTTGGTGATCCTGTTGGTAATCCAATAAAGCTTTCAATCGGTAAAGGACCAGCTATAGCCTTTGGTCCTGGTCATACTCCATCTTTTGTTAAAAAAATAAAAGAAATAGCTGAAAGAGAAGATATACCATATCAACTTGAGATTGAACCAAGACCTGCTGGAACCGACGCAGCTGTTATTCAAATTTCAAGAAAAGGAGTTAGAACTGCATTACTGGGTATTCCTTTAAGATATATGCACTCTCAGGTTGAGATTATAAATACAAAAGATCTCTATAGAGCCGCAAAATTATATGCAAATATTGCTGTTAGTGAAGAACTTTTAGCAAAAGAGCAGGAGAAGAAAGATGATAAATAGACTTGAAATATATTCAAATATAAATGCTGGAAGTGGAAATGAGGAAAATATTGTAGATCAGATAAAAAAAGACATTAAGGGAAAAGTAAAAGATATTGAGATAAATCCAATTGGCAACCTCATAGCAAAACTTCCTGGTAAAACAAATAAAAATATCTTACTTACAGCTCATATGGATGAAGTCTCTTTAATGGTAAGAGATATTGAAGAAAATGGGCTTATAAAATTTTCACCTATTGGAGGGTTTATTCCAAAGATTTTACCTGCTACTGAAGTTATCATAGGTAAAAAAAAGATTGCAGGTGCTATAGCAATAAAAACTTTACACTTCTCTTCACCCGCTGAGCTTTCAACTGCTGATGAAATTAGGGATATGTATATAGATATTGGAGCAAGTTCAAAGGCAGAGGCAAATGGTGTTCAGATAGGAGATTATATCTATTTTAAATCAAAGTTTTTTAAACAGGGTTCATACCTTTTTGGAAAGGCTTTCGATGATAGAGCGGGTTGTTGTGCAATAACTGAAACCATTTTATCTGGTCCTTATGATGTATCTATATATGCAAGTTATAATGTGTCAGAAGAGGTTGGCCTTCGTGGCGGATATGTTTGTGGCTTTGATGTGGAAAATCTTCTTTTTAATCTTAACCTTGAAGGCACTACATGCTCAGATAGGGAAGTCGAACAAACCTATTCTCCATCAACCGAACTTGGTAAAGGACCAGCTTTCACAATAATGGACAATTCATCAATTGCAAATAGAAAACTTTTAAATTTTGCCATTGAAGTTGCAAAGAAAAATAATATACCATATCAGTTTAAAAGGACTATAACTGGTGGCACAGATAGTGGGGCTATTGCATTAACTGAAAGTGGAATCGCTTCAATAAGCCTATCTGTTCCTGTAAGATACATTCATGCCCCATGGTCAATAATCCATCAACAGGACTTTGAAAATTATATAAAACTTGCAATAGCCATTGTTAAGGAAGCTCACAACTTTAAGTTATGAAAAAACTAAAATTTGAATTAAAATGAGGAGAAAGATATGTTAAAAAAATATGGTTTTATCTTTACTGAATTTGGAACATCTGGAAGGGAAGATAAGGTTAGAGATTCTATTGAAAAATATGTAAAAACAAAAGTTGATTCAGTAGAAGTAGATGTTAATGGAAGTTTAATATGCTTTAAAAAAGGAAATGGAAAGAATAAGAAGAAACTTATGTTTGCAGCTCATATGGATGCTATTGGTTTTATAATTACTCATATAGACAAAAATGGTTTTTTAAGATTCTCTGCTGTTGGCTATCAGCCTTCATATAGAATAGTTTCAAAGCAAGTAATCTTTGAAAATGGTATTCGTGGTGTTATAGGTATCGAAAAAGATGAGGATTTTAAGTCAATTGCCGAGAAAAAACTTTACATAGACATTGGCGCAAATAGTAAAGAAGAAGCAGAAAAGATGGTTGAAATCGGTATGACAGCTATAATGTATAACAATCCTTTTGAACAGAACAATAAACTTTTTTCTTCATATCTTGATGATAGAATTGGTTGTGCAATATTACTCGAACTGATAGATAATTTAAAACAACCTTATCATGATATTTATTATGTTTTTACTTCTCAGGAAGAGGTTGGAGTAAGAGGGGCAAAGACAAGCTCATATAAAGTTGAACCAGATGTTGGTATTGCATTAGATGTAACTGTTGCTTCAGATACTCCTGAAGTAGAATTTGCTTCTTCGACTTCAGCTGGTAAAGGTGCTGCTATAAAGGTAATGGATAGAGGTATTATAGTTCCTAAAAAGCTTGTTGATCATATGGTTAATCTTTGTGAAAAAAATAAGATATCATACCAGAAAGAGATATTAACTATGGGCGCAACTGATGCTATGGCGATACAACAGACAAAGGGTGGTATAATAGCTGGAACAATCTCAATACCTACAAGATATGTTCATAGTGCTAACGAAATGTGTGATCTTAATGATGTTGAAGCAAGTGTAAAACTTTGCACAAAATTGGCAGAAACTGAGTTTCCTTTTTAAAATTTTATATTTCAGGGTTTTATATTTTTTGCATTTTATATAAGAATTCATTTTTTGTTATTGATTTGTTATTGATAATTTTTATATGATATTTTTTTAATTTGTTAACATTTTAATACAGTTTTTATAGATAAAAATAAAAGTATCAGTATTTGATTTTGATACCAGTTTATATTATTATCGAATATAAAACTATAAATAAGATTAAGAATGGATAAAAAAAAGTTGAGAAAAGTAAAAAAGGGGAAGAATTGCGTATTCTGGTCATTTTCAGATAAAAAGCAATTTTTCCCCTATTGTTATAATTCAATATTTGGTTTTTTTGAAACAAGAAGTAGTAATTTATTCAAAGATTATCTTTCAAAAGGATTAACCTTATTTAATTCTCAATTTTATAAGGGTGAAGCAAGGTTAAAAAATTATAAAATAAGTCCCGAACCTGAAAAGATTTTTAATTCAATTTATTCAAATAGATTTATTAGAGGTTTTACAACATATTCAGATAATCTTGATGAATATAAATCTCCAGAATTTTTAAAGTTTTATTATGATAATTATGGTTATATAATCTTAAATTCTATTATTTATCAATGGTTAATAAAATGTTATAAAGATGATAACATAAGACCCAATGAAATCAGTTATAAAAACTATAATGAATTAGAAAAAGATAAAAATATAACAGAAAAGATAAAGTTTTTTTGTTCTGATGAGAAAAAGAGATTGTTAAATATTAATAAAACAAATGAAGAGTTAAAAAATAATAGTATTATTGAAAATTTAATAATATTATCTTTAGAAAAAAAAGATGAAAAAAAAGAAAAAGTTGAAAAAAATAAAATATTTTATTTTGAAACTTATCCATATTGGCTGAGCCTGGATGAAATTCTAAAACTTGAAAACTATTATAATGAAAATAAAGATGAAATAGAAAATTTTTATCTTCCTCTTAAATTTATATATAAGTATTATTTTGATAAATTTTATCGAAATATTGGAGAAAACTCTCAGAAGATAGTTGAAAGATATATTGTAATTCAAAAGGCATGGATTTATCTTATTTCGCTCATTAAAAAGAATGGAAATTTAGTTATTTTAGATGGAAGTTTTTCAGATTTTAAGTTTTTTCCCTTTTTATCTGGTTTTTTACCACAACAAAATTCTGAAAAACAGATTTTTGATCTTTATATTTTTGGAGATAATCTGACCTTTGGAATGGGTAAAAATATTATCATAGTAAATGATGAAAATATTAAAAAGAAGATGAAAATTGATATAATAGATGATAATGAAATGAATGATATTGAAATGATGAATGATAAAGAAAATTTATCAAAAAAAGATAAATATGATTCACTTTTTATTTTGAATCAGCCATATTTTAACCCTTATGGCTTTGAACTTTTATATGCAAACTTAAGAAGATGTATGGATCAATTTCATTATTCTATATTATTAAGATATCTATATATAATAGAAAGTAGAAAAGAAGTTGTGGTGATTGGTCCTTATATTTATGTTAAAGATGGGCTTAATTTTGATAAAGATTATAAAATAATGTTAGATAAAAATATATTTGATAATGAAAAGCCAATTAAAGAAAAGGTTAAAGGTAAAAAACCATATACAATTCCACTAAAAATTCCTGAAGAAATCTTTCTATTTATTCTTAGACAATTGCCTGATAAAAAACAAGAAAAATAAAAAAAGAAAAAACAAAAAAAATAAAAAATAAAAAAGAAAAGACAAAAAAATAAAAAAAGAAAAAACAAAAAAATAAAAAAAAGAAATAACGAAAAAAAAAAAAAAAAAAAAAAAAATAAAAAAAAAAAAAAAAAAAAGAAAAAAAAAAAAAAAAAAAAAAAAAATTAAAAAA
>DAOOKC010000077.1:0-7883 GCA_035385485.1 Exilispira sp. | reverse complement strand
AATAAACCACCAAGAACAGGTCCATTTGTTGGCGACTTCGTTATTATTACATATATATAAAATATTAATGTAAGAACTCCCATATTCAAAAATGTTGCTTCTTTAGATATTGAAGTTATAAAATCTGAAGGGAGTCTTCCTGTTTCACTTTGCAATTCTATAAAAGCCTTGATTTTTTCCTTTGGTTTTTTATATAATCCGAGAATAATAAATAAGAGACATGTCAAAGGAACAATAAAAATATCTATATGACTTGATTTTTGAGACCAAAATTCCAAAAGTTTTAAATCAATTTTTAAATTCCTTAATATTGATGAAATAAATAATGATAAAAACCCTGCAGTCATCCCTATATTGTAAAGATTATACCCCTGATGAAGCCTTAACATATATATTGCAACTGGCGGTAAAAACATTCCTATCATGACTGTAAAAAGAAAACCACCTAAAAGTCCAATTAACGGATTTGAGCTTATTTCAAATGATATTAAAGAAAAAACAGGACAAAGAGCTGAACCAAAAAGGGCAATAAAGATATATTCTATAAATCTTTTTTTTGTAATTCTACTTGAAATAAATACACCAAACCATAAAGATAATATAGATGGAATATTTTTCCCGAAAAGAGCAAAACCAAAAATGGTAAAAACAGCAGCAAAAACAGCGCCACTTATTTTTACTTTTAAAAGTAAAAGCAAAAATATGCTTAAAAGTGATAAAACTGAAGCATTTAATAATGTACCCCCAATACCTGCTATCGCAAAATAATCTGCAATAAGCCTTGACGCTGAAGCCTGAATTTTTATAAAACCATTAATTGTATCATAAAAATCGAAAAAAATAAATGATAATAATATGATTGCAATAAAGTAAATAATTAGAATATGATAGTTATAATCTTTAACCATGTCATACCTTTAATCTTTTGATAAATTATAAATTATAAATAAAGAATATTCAAGTTAAAGATTAATTTAATGATATCTTTTTATTTTTTTTCAAATTAAGTCTTATTCCTATAAATAAAGAAACTAGAAGACAGATGCTACCACAAATCGCTAAAGAAGCAGGAGCGGAAATTTTTTCAGCTAAAAACCCAATTATCAATGATCCAAATGGCATTATACCCCTAAATGATGTTGTGTAAAATCCCATGACTCTGCCCCTTTTGTCATCCGGAGTTTTAGATTGTATAAGAGCATTTGTAGAAGAACTCTGCAAAACCATTGATGCGCCAGCAAAAAAAATATTTACTAATCCTAAATAAAAGATTTTATTAAAGGAAAAAATTATAAGACTTATTGCAAATACTATAGAAGAGATAATTATAGTATTTTTAATATTATCATAATTCTTTTTAGAAGCCAAAAATAAAGTGGAAATCAATGCTCCAAGACCAAGGCTACTCATTAGAAAACCCAATGTGTTGGAAGCTCCCTGGTACATTTTTACAGAAATTACAGGTAAAATGGTCGTGAAAGAGATACCAAAAAGACTATAAAATGTTAAAAGCAGAAGCGGATAAGATATCTCCTTAGTTTTTATTACAAAATTAAAACCATCTTTAAGAGAACTTAAAATATTATGATTTTCAAGTGAAAAATCCTTTTTATTTATCTTTATAGCAAAAAGAGAAAAAAGAACAAAAAGAAAACTTATGGCATTTAAAATAAAACAGTATCCTTCAGATATTTTCAATAAAAGTAATCCTGCTATACTTGGTCCAACAAGTCTTGCTGCATTAAAAAGAGTTGAATTTAAGGCAATGGCATTTGGAAGATCCTGTTTTTCATCAATAAGCTCAACAAACATCGATTGACGAGAAGGGATTTCTATGGCATTTAAGATTCCTAAAATGCAATATAAAATATAGACAATATTTACTGTTATTTTATTTGATAATGTTAAACAACCCAATATAAAAGCATTTATCATCATCAAAAACTGCATTAATTTTACAATAGCCAGTTTATTCATTTTATCTATATATGTTCCAGCAATAGGAGAAATTATAAGCGCAGGTATTTGTGAAAGAAATGTCGAAACCCCAAGAGCTATTGCTGAGCCTGTTAATCTATATATCAACCAGCTTGTAGCAACCTGTTGCATCCATGTCCCTATTAATGATATCCCCTGGCCTATATAAAAAATTCGATAGTTACGATTTCTCAAAGAGCGAAAGGTATTTGATAAATCCATTTTCAAGTCCTATTTTATAAATATTTTCAGATTTGAATTAGCTTATTTTAATATTGGTATTAGCTCTTCCAGCAATGAGGGTCCTGTGAAAACAAATCCTTTTTTACCGCATAAACCATTGCCTTACATCCAAAACAATCCTTTGCATCGCATTCTTTACATTTGCCTTTAAGGAGATCTTTATTTTTTAAATCTTTAAGGATTTTTGAGTTTTCGAAAATCTCATAAAATTCCTTATCTAGCAAATTTCCTATTGATATAGGAAGTCTTCTACAAGGATATACAGAGCCATCGGGCATAATAGCAGCGCCATCTTTCCCCACTATACAATTTGCAACTTTAATAGAAGTCTTTATTTTTTCTTTATTCTTAAAATTAAATTTATTTTTGAAGAATTTGGTAAAATAAGATTTTTGTTTGAACTCTATTTTTAATGCCCTAAATTCATAACTTTTAGCAATATCATATCCATTTTCTATTAAAAGATAATCCCATATTTTTCTTAACATATTTTTTGTCAGAACATTTGAAAAATCATCTTCTGATTGCCCAATTGGAACAAGTTTTTCAATTATAACTGCATCAAGTCCATACTTTTTACCAAAATCAATAAGTTTAAAAGCATCTTCATAATTTTTTTTACTTATTGTAAACATAAGAATTTTTTTGAATCTTTTGCTATCTATATATTTTATTTGTTCTATAACCTTTTCAAATACACCTTCGCCTCTAATTCTGTCATTAGTATTAGCACTAACTCCTTCAAGAGAGAATAATATGTTTTTGCATTTTTTAAATTTTTCAAGTTGCTTAATTTTGGATGAAAGAAGAGTTGCATTTGTAATAATGTCCACTTCTATTATATTTTTTCTTGTTTCAAGATAATTCATAAGTTCAAAAAGGTCTTCTTTTAATAGAGGCTCTCCTCCAGTTAAAAGAAGATTTAACTTGCTACCCCATCTTCTCATAGTTCTATCTAAATTGTCAGCTATTGATTTAAGTTGTTGTATTGAAAGTTCATCGTTTTTAGAATAATCATACTGATAACAATGAGAGCACCTTAAATTACATCGATTTAATAAATGCCATTGGATATGAAAATTTTTCATCAATTAAAAATAACAGATTTAATTTTTATGTTAATCACTATTGAAAAAGAAAAATCTAACTCTATAATCAATAGAGTAATAAAAACGATATAAAACAAATGATATAAAAAAATATTGTAAAAAATAAATTAGCTATAAGAATAAAATCAAAATAGAATAAAATTATAAAAAAGGAGATTAAATGAATAAATTAAATTACAATGTTCCTATTCATTTTGTTTTAAGTGGTGGAGCTTCAAAAGGATTTGTTCATATTGGTGCTATTAAGGCTTTAGAAGAAATGGGAATAAAACCTTCTTCAATAACAGGAACATCAGCAGGTGCTCTTTTTGGTGCTATTTATGCAATGTATGGTAATTACAGAGATTGCATTAATAAAATAGAGCAATTTATGAATTCTGAAATTTACAAGGATTTTGCTGAAAAATACTTTACTTCTGAAAAAGATAACAAAAAGAATGATTTCAAAGAAAATAGAAAAGAGGAGCAAAAAGGTTCTATCTATAATTTTTTCAAAGATAAAGAAAAATTTAAAGATAGGTTTTCAAAGGTAACTTCTATTATTTCTGAGAAATTTTCTAATGTAATAAAAGGCACAAAGGCTATATTAAATCTATTCGATGATGAGGCTTTAATTGCATGCGAAGATATAATGAAAGTGTACACCGAAGTTTTTGGTTCTACTAAAATCGAAGAATTAAAGATCCCCTTCGCTGCAATCGCTAGTGATGTTAGTTCAAAATCTGTCTATTGCTTTAAAAGTGGAAGCATTGTAACGGCTGTTGCTGCAAGTACTGCAATCCCTTTTATTTTTCCTTCAATAAGAATAGATGGCAAGATCCTTTATGATGGTGGAATTGTAGCAAATCTTCCTGTAAATGAATCAAATGAACTTTTCGGAAAGGGGATCAGAGTCGGTATTGATGTAGCGTCCCCTTTTGAAAAACTTGATGAAAATGCTAATTTTATAGAAATTATTCAGCAAATAGTCAGTACCTCAATATGGTCAAAACAAATGTCCGATAGGAAATTATGTGATATTCTGTTTACACCTGTTGAGCAAAAATACAACTGGTTTGATTTTGAACTAAAAGATGAATTAATTGAAACTGGTTATAATTATATCATTAAAAGAAAAGACGAAATAAATTCTAAGTTTATCGAACTTGCTAAAAATTTTAATTCAAAAAAATCATTTTTTTCTTTCCTGAAAGGTCAAAATTAAATTATTTTTTTCCTCATACTTCTATTGTAAGACCTTCATGGGCAAGTTTAACTTCAAAAGGCAGGGGTAATTTACTTAAATCTTGTTGAATCTTATCTAAAAAGCTATCTGTATGATTTGGATTAAAATGCGTGCAGATAAGCATTTTTTTAATATTCGCCTGCTTTGCATTTTCTATTGCCATCTCATATGTTGAATGCCCAAAACCCTGAACTATCATCCTATCTGATTCATATTCCTCTTTAGTATATTGTGTATCATGAATCATAACATCACAATCTTTGGAAAAGTTAATTACAGCCTTATCTCCACCTATCTTTGATTCGATATCCCATATACAAGCAATAGAAGTACCTCTTTCGCAATCTGTTATTCTATAGTAAATAGCCCCCTGTTGAGGATGCGAAGGAGCAAAAGATTGCATTGCCTTTATCTGAAAAATTTCCTTATCTTCATACTTAATTAAAATATTAGAGTTATCTTTGATTATAAAATGGTTTCTCTGACTTTTTAAGTCTTTATATTCTATAGGGAAATTTGGTGGAAGCATATTTCTTTCTAATATTTTACCAACATGCATCTTTAATGCCTGCATACCATAAAGATTTAAAATTGTTTCCGAAAGATAATTTGGAACAAAAAATGGAAACTCGGTAGTATGGTCGGGGTGAAGATGGGTAAAAAGCATAGTTATTGGCATAACTTCATTTTTCCAGTTTTTCATTATATCCTTACCAAGTTGAACTATACCTGAACCTGAGTCTAATATTATACGAATTGTTTTTCCATTAACCTCTTTTGTTATAGTAACACAAGTAGTATTTCCACCATATTTAACAGTATCTGGTCCTGGAACTGGATAACTTCCTCTGACCCCATAAAATTTTAATAGCATAATTTTATCCTTTATTGAGTTCTATCAGATTTTGTATAAATTAAAATATTTAAATTCAAACAAATAGTTTAATTAATTAAATTGTGTTTTAATTAAACTAGTTTTTTTATAATATTTATATTATTTATAAACTATTATATTTTTATATTTATAATTTTTATACTAAAATTTTTATTCTAAATATTTTAATTTTTTTTGGCAAAATATTTATCAATATTTATTAAAGTCTATAATTTTTTAAGATTTACTATTTTACTAAAATTTATAATCAATAATTTGATCTTTAGACTTTTTCTCTATTTTTTTAATACTTCACTCATTATTACTTATCATAGTCATTATATTATCGTCTTATAAATATCGTATTATTAGTTTCAAAAATTGTCAAATTTATAGAATTTTATATTGAAAATTTTAAAAGAAATAATATTATTATATTACAGGATTATAAGGAGGATTTGATGAAAAAAAGTTTAACAATACTTTTCATAACTCTTGTTTTTCTTTTTATTTTCAGTTGTTCAACTTTAAACATTGGTCATAAAGGACCTGTAAAACTAGTTATACTTCATACTAATGATCATCATGGGCATCCACTTAAATTTGATAACTATCCTATGTCTAAAGTTGGTGGTCTTCCTGCAAGAGCTACACTCGTAAACCAAGTCAGAGTAGAAAATGAAAATGTTTTAGTTCTTGATGCAGGAGATATAAATACTGGAGAATCAGAATCAACCTTTTTCAATGCAGAACCAGATATTTTAGGCTATAACTACATAGGCTATGATGCTGTAACCTTAGGAAATCATGAATTTGACAACCCTCTTTCTGTTTTGAAAAAACAGATGCAAGACGCAAAATTTCCATTTTTGTCTGCAAATATTAAATATAAAGATGGAAATTATGTCGGTAAACCTTATATTATCAAAGAATTTAAAGGTTTAAAAGTTGCAATTCTTGGTTTAACAACAACAGAAACTAAAACAATTGGAAATCCTCAAATTGTTGGCGATTTAATTATCGAAAATGAGATTGAAGTCGCTAAGAAATTTGTTCCAGAGCTTAAGAAAAAAGCTGATATTGTTATAGTTCTTGGGCATCTTGGAATGTATGAAAATTATGGTTCATTAATCCTTGCAAAAGAAGTTCCTGGTATCGATCTTATCATAGATGGACATTCTCATACTTTTATTAAAGAACCAGTTGTTGTAAATGGAGTACCTATCGTTCAGGCATATCAATGGGGACTTTATGTCGGGAAAGCAGAATTAACAATAGAAAAGAAGAAGATCACATCTTTCAACTGGAGACCAATACCTATAAATCTTCAGGAAAAGAAAGCTGATGGCAAGATGGGTTTTATTGAAAATGAAATAAAAGAAGATACAAAATTACTCGATATGCTAACACCATATAAAGACAAAGTCGAACAGGTTTTGGCAGAAGAAATTGGTGAAGCAACAGATACTTTCCCAAATGCTGAAACAAGAAAAGCAGAAACAGCAATAGGAGACTTAGTTGCAGACGCAATGCTTGACTTTGTAAAACCTCTTGGTGTTTCATTTGCAATAAACAATGGTGGTGGTATTAGAGCAGATTTACCAAAAGGCAAAATTACTAAAAAAACTATTTATACAATTTTACCTTTCTCAAATACTTTAGTTGTACTCACGATGAAAGGGTCTGATTTATTAGAACTCTTCAACTATATAGCAACAATTCCTCAGGGTAAAGGAGCTTTCCCACAAGTTTCAGATGGCGTTTCTTTTACCATCAATTATGAAAAAGGTATCTGTGAAAATATCTTAGTCCAAGGAAAGCCTATTGATCCAAACGCAACATATAAAATTGCTACTAATTCCTATATGGCAACTGGTGGTGATGGATATATTGTATTTAAAAAAGCTGTTGCTACATATGATACATCTATGATGCAAAGAGACATTATGATTGAATACATTAAAAAAGTTAAAACTGTTACTCCAATCATTAAAAATAGAATTACAATTATTGGAACAAAAACAGCTATGTTTTTCAAAAATCTTTTTGGTTTAGCTGCTTAATTTTCTTTTTCATTGAAATTAAATTAAATAAAAACTCTCAATTAAATTTATGGCTAAGGCACTCGGCTAAAATATTGGTTTGGGTGCCTTAGTTTTATCTTATTAAAAGTTAATCCCTAAAAAACTATTAAAACTCCAAAAAATTTATTAAAAGTGAAGGAGTTATTATGAAAAAATTAAAAATTTTAGCTACTATTTCAGTAGTCTTATTTTTTATTTTTATTTTCGCATGTGCAACTAACCCATACATGCAATATACTGAAAAACCTTTACAACTAACATTTATTGAAACTTCAGATATGCATGGTGCTATTTTCCCATATGATTTTATAAATGATAAAGTAACAAAAACTTCACAGGCACAGATTGCTACCATTGTTAATGAGCAAAGA
>DAOOKC010000076.1:0-7918 GCA_035385485.1 Exilispira sp. | reverse complement strand
GATTGGTAGAATCTTTGAAATTATTTCGTTTTTCTCCCTCCCAGATACAATATAATTAAAACTTTACAAGAGTATTGACAAAATTAAAAAAAATTATAAAATTTTATCAAATTTTATAAAATCAGGAGGGTTATGATCTTTTTCTCTAAAGATGGGCGCTAACAGAGAAAAAGGGAACCCAGTAGCGCAACCGGCTTGATTTTTAATTTAATTTAGGAGGTTAGTTATGAAAAAACTTTTTGGGAAAAAAGGATTTACATTAATTGAGATTGTAATTGTTATTGTGCTACTCGCAATTCTTGCAGCAGTTGCTTATCCAAAATATCTTGATTTAAGGGATGACGCACATAAAAGTGCAGACCAAGCAGTAATTGGTTCCTGGAGAGCAGGAGTCCACATTTACTTCGCAAAGTATAAAAAATTTCCAGATACAGAAGCTTCATTAAAAGGATGCTTAGAAGATGGTATGCCAACTGGGTGGACTATAAAGACAGAAACTAATGATGAAAATGGAGATAGCGATATTGATGATTATGTAATCACCTGTAATGGGTTACCTACTGATTCAACTAAAACACAATCATGGGTTTATGTAATAGAGGATGGTTCGTTTATAACTTTAACAGGTGGACACTGATTTTAATTAATTTTTTTAATTGGGTGGGTTAATCCCACCCCTTTTTTATTTTGTGAAAATTAAAGATATTTTAAAAATTGAAATAAATTTTATCTTATCTTTTATTCTTATTTTAATTTTTTTTTCAATAATTTTAGTTGGATTTATAATAATTCAAAATGAAATTGCTGATTTAAGAGTTTATGCTTCAAGTGTTGATATAATAAAAGATATTAAAAATTCTCAATATATAGCAATTGTAAAAAATGAACCTTTTATATTAACTATAAATGATAATAAAATTAAAATAAGATACACAAAAGAAGATATTGATTTTATAAATAGAAATCCTCTTTTTGATAATATTTTAATTTCTATGGATAAAGATAAGGTCTTGATTATGGATGTAGGTACCTTTGAATTTTATGGTGATGATTGTAAAATATCTTTAAAAAGTGGGAAAATATATTATAAAATAATATTAAGTAAAGATGGAAAAATTAATATTGAAAAATCTAAAAAATAAAAATGGATATGTTATTATTTTTATAGTTGTTATTATTCTTGTTGTTGTTTCAATTCTTGGAGCAACACTTTCGCTTACTTTTCAATCGAGAGCGAAGGTTAGTGAAATAGATGTCTATAGAACACAGGCATTATATCTTGCTGAAGGTTTTGCAAGGGAAGTTGTCTGGCGTTTAAAAAATGATCCTAATAATATACCAACTGGAAAAAATGTTGATTTTTCAACCTGGAAAGGGAGAGCTACAATGAGTTATCAAATAAATTATCCTCAAAATGGAATGACAACAATAACTTCAACTGCATATGTACCAGATGGACAGAACAATCAAGCAGTAAGAACTATAAAGGTAATTATTGATTCAAATTATGAAATAATCTATTGGGAGGAGGAAAAACTTGAAAATCTTAATTAATAGAAAGGGGTTTAATTTGATAGAAGTTATTGTTGGAATTGTGATTTTATCAATTATTGCTTCATCTTTGGCTCTTATTTTTTCATTAAATCTTGATCTTCCATACATTCAAAATAGAACTAAAGTTTACAGTTATGCTCAAAATGAGATGGAAAAATTAAACAACAAAAGTTTCTCAGAAATTAATGAAATTCCCCTAAAAATTTATCCTGATGATTTAAATTATGATTACGAAATTCTCGTTGATGAGGATGAAACTAAAACTAAAAAAGAGGTTACAATAAATTTCTATCCACGTGGAAAAGATAATAAGGTTGCTGAACTTTTTTCAGAATTTATTTTTTTAACAACAAAAATTTGTGATGATTTTGAGATAAATAAAGAGCTTGCACCACCATGGAATTGGACAACACATCCTAAAGGTCAATGGAGTGTAGTAAATTTTGAAGGAAGTAATCGTTTAAGTTATAAACATAATCGAGAAGGACATGCTTATCCAAATTGGATTGGTTCTAAAAACTACTCTTTGAAAGGAAAAATCTACATAACAAATCCTTCTAGTTCTTCATATATTTATATAGGAGGAAGATGCAATAGTTCAGGATATGGCTATTTTATTAAGATAGAAAAATTTAATTCTACATATGATGTTGACTTAGTTAAAATAACTTCTTCTGGTGAAACTACTTTATTTTCAAATAATTTTAATTATAGTGATCAGTGGGTTAATGTTAATGTTGAACTTAGAATGGTTGATAATACAATATCATACTATTTTAACGATACCCTCCTCAACTCAACAACTGATTCAGACTTTACATCAGGCACAATCTTTCTTAAAGCAAGTTGTGGAAACAAAAATACAAATATTTACTTTGATGATATATGTGTTGAGGAAATAAAGTGAAAAAGGGTTTTACATTAATTGAAATAACAATTGTAATTATAATAACTGCTCTTATAATTTTTCCAATAACACTCTTTTTCAATTCAACAATAAAAAGTTTTTTCTATGGAAAACCATCAAATAAAGTTTTAGAAGTAGTAACAGATGCTATGAGAGAGGTCGAAGATTTGTTAAGAGGAGCAAGTGAATTTGAAACTATAGAAAGTCAAAAAGTTAAATTTAAACTAAAAAGAAACTTTGGAAACAATGAATATAATATTACGATTTCACAGGATGGAGATTTTATAAGTAGAACAGACGAACTTGGTTCAAGTTATATCCCTTATTATAACAATTCAAATACTCCTTCAGATGAAAAAATAAATTTAACAATCAATTTTAAATACTATGACCTTTCTTTTATTGAAACAACTGATATAGGTAGTGTTTATTTAATAGAGATAACAATCTCTGGCGAACCTTATGTAAATCCTTTAGAAACTCAAGAATTTGAATTAAAAAATATGGTAAGATTAAGAAATAGATAATGGATAGAATAGCTGGATTAACAATAACAAAAAAAAGTATAAAAATTTGCGAAGTAGAAGTAAAAAAAGGTAAGGTCTCTATTTTAAACCTAAAAGAAGGTAATATTAGTGGTGTTATTGGAAAAGATTATGAAAATAGTATTAAAAGATTTTTAAAGATAAACAGAGTAAAAACAAAAAATATTTCATATGGTTTATCTGAAGAAGATGCGATAATCAGAATAAATGATTATCCGATAATGCCTGAGGATGATTTAAGAAAAATAATCCTTGATGAGGTTGGAAATTATAAAATATTTGAAAATGATTATCCAATTTTAAACCTTATTAAACTAAAAGAAATTGAAAATAGAGTAAGATATCTTATTGTCGTTGCACCAAGAAAAAGAGTTGAAGAGAGATTGAACTTTTTGAGAAAAATCGGTCTTAACCCAATAAGTGTTGATATTCCATCATTTGCGTCTTTCAGAGCTAATAAAATTCTAAGAAAAGACTATTTTAAAGGTGATGGAATTTTTACATTTATTGGAGAAAATAAAACAACTCTAATTTTCTTTACTAATGGCGAACCACTTCTTTTAAGAGAGTTTGATATTGGACTAAATAGTATATTAGAAAATTTTGAGACATTTAGAAGTGAAATTTCTAACACTATATCATACTTTTCAAGAGAAGAGAAAAAAAGTATAGAAAAAATTATAATTTCATCAATTGAAAGTGGAATTGAAGATTTTGACCAAAAAATTAAAGAAATTTTTGGAATTGAAGTTTTTTTAGGTGCTCCACTTTCTGACAAACCAGCCTATTTTTCTTCTTCAATTGGTCTTTCACTAATTTCTTATGAAGATAAATTAAAAATAGATTTAATACCAAAAGATATAAAAGAAAGAGGGAAAGATAAATTTAAGCTGTTTATGTTGATTTTATCAATAATTCTTATTGGATTTTTAATAATATTTTTATCAATATATTTAATAGGTTCTATTAAGTCAACAAGTGAATCAATAAAAGAGATAAATAATAATTTAAAAAAAGTTGAAGATTCAATATTAGATTTAAAGGATGTTGAAAAGAAATATTCTGATTTAGTTAACAAAAAAAGGGAAATAGATGAAATTTTAAATAAACTTCAATTTGAAAAAAATAATGAGTATATTGAAAAAATTTTTTCTTTAAAGACAGATACTCTAAAAATTTTAAGTGTAAGTAAACAGAGTGAAAATAGTTATTTAATTAATGTTTTATCGAATGGATTCAAGTCAATTTTTGATTTCACAAAAAATCTTTCTGATTCAGGTAATTTCAGTGAGATAAAAATTCAAAAAATGATTAGAAATAAAGATGGGGCAACTTCTTCAACAATTGAAGTTAGTGGAGGAAAATAATGGTTAAAGAGTATGTTCCAAAGATAAAAGTATTAATTAAAAGGTTTTCCTATATTATATTTATTGAAATATTGATTTTCGTTTTTTTTGTTGGATATGAGTTCATAAACTGGAGAAAAAATATAAACAATTTAAACTCTTTAACAAATGAACTTATAACGAAAAGTGAAATGTTTACTAACTTAAATAAAATGGATAAAGAAAGTGATAATATTTTAGTTAAAATTGATGAGAGTAAAAAAAGGTTATTTACAAAAGATGAGTATGAATTATTTTTATCAAATCTTTCATCAAAACTTATAAATTTTAATATTAAAGATTTTGAAATAGATGTGGGTGGAGAAAACTTTATAATTGAAAATAATAAAAATTATAGAGAAGTTCAAGTTTATTTAACCGGGACTGGCACAATTGATTCAATTAAAAAATTCTTAGTTTTTGTTGAAGATAACGAAAAATTAATTAAAGTTTTAGATTTTTCATTGAGTTTAACAAATATAGAAAATGAATATAATTTTGATTTATCTTTAATCTTTCCAATAACTTATTAAATAGTTTTTAATCTATTTTCCTGTGATTAACCTCGCCATATCAAACATTGGAAGGTAGATTGAAAAAGCTACAAATGCAACGATTATTCCAAGGATAATTGTCAATGCTGGCTCAAGAAGAGCAGTAAATTTCTTTATATCATTATCAAGTTCACTCTCAAAATATCTCTCCATTTCTTGTAAAACATCTTCCAAATTTCCCCCTGCTTCACCAACCGAAATCATTCTTATGAAAAGAAGAGGAAATACTCCTTCATCACTTAAAGCTTTACTTATAGTTTGACCCTGCATAATTTTTTCTCTTGTTCTTAATAAACTCTCCCTTATAACCTCGTTTCCAGAGACCCTTGATATAAGTTCAAATGAATTTCCAAGTGTTATTCCACTCTCAATTAGAATTTCAAGTGTATGAGATACTCTCAAAAAGATATTTTCTCTATAAATTTTTCCAATAATAGTTGGAAGATTAAAAAGAAATTTATCAATTTTCTTTTTTCCAGTTTTTGTCTTTGAATAGAACATAAATGAAAAATATAAAATTATCAGAATAGGAATTATAATATACCAATAATTAGTTAAAAAGGAAGAAATTGAAATCAATATTTTTGTAGGAAGAGGAAGTTTAACACCTGCTCCTCTGTAAAGATTTACAAATATTGGTACAACTGAAATCAAAAGAAAAATAATTGCAATAATTATTACTCCAACAACAATCTCAGGATAAATAAGTGCATTTTTAACTTTTCTTCTTAGCTCCTCTTCTTTTTCTAAAAAATCTGATAATCTTAACAAAACTGAATCAAGATTACCTGTTACTTCACCAACTCTTACAACTTCAATAAAAAGAACAGGAAGAATTTTTCTATAATGAGATAGTGCTTCAGAAAAAGATTCTCCTCCTAAAATATTTTCTCTTATTTTTATAACAAAATTTTTAAAACTCTTGCTTTTTATATTTTCTTGGATTATATCCAATGCTAAAACAATTGTAAGACCAGATCTTAATAGAAGGGAAAGTTGTCTTGATAAAAAAATAATTTCTTCTATCTTTAATCTTCTTAAGATAGGTTCTTTTGTTTTAATCTCTTTAAATTCAATTATATAAATTCCTCTTCCTAAAAGAATATTTCTTGCTTCATAAATTGAATCTACTTCAATTTCTCCTCTTACTGGATTCCCTTCTCTATCTCTTCCTAAATACTTAAATTTCATTCTTCCATCCTTATAACTCTTAAAACCTCATCAATTGTTGTTATTCCTTCTTTCACTTTCTCAAAACCTGCAGAAAGAAGTGGAATCATTCCAGATTTTTCAGCCTCAAATCTTATACCATCTGTTGATTCTCTTGCCTTTATTAAATCTTTAAGTTTTTTTGTAACTGGTAAAATCTCGAAAATACCTGTTCTTCCTCTAAAACCAGTATATCCACACTCTCCACAGCCCTTTCCCCTTTTAAACTTAACTTCTTCATTCGGAACTTCTCCAAAAATAGTAATAAGTTCTTCTTTTGAAGGAGTGTAATCTATTTTACAGGATGGACATATTGTTCTTACAAGTCTTTGTGCAACAACTCCTATCATAACTGATGAGATTAAATATGGTTCAATTCCTATATCAAGAAGTCTAATAAGTGTGGATGGAGCATCATTTGTGTGAAGAGTGGACAAAACAAGGTGACCTGTTAATGCTGCTTCCACAGCAATTCTTGCTGTTTCTAAATCTCTTATCTCACCAATCATTATGGTATCTGGGTCAAGTCTAAGAATATTTCTTAAACCACTACTAAATGTCATACCAGCTTTTGGATTTACTTGCATTTGAATGATACCAGGAAGATCATATTCAATAGGGTCTTCAATTGTAAAAATACTTTTTTCTGGCGTATTTAATTTGTTTAAGGTTGCATAAAGAGTTGTTGATTTACCTGAACCTGTAGGACCTGTAACAAGAACCATCCCATAAGGATTTTTAATTATTTTTTCATAAATTTTTCTTTGTATATCGTTCATTCCAAGTCTATTCAATTCAATTAAAACTCTTGCTTTATTTAAAATTCTTATTTCAACTTTTTCCCCAAATCTGGTGCCTATTGATGAGACCCTAAAATCAAAATCTTTATCATTTATCTTCATTGAAAATCTTCCATCTTGTGGTCTTCTTTTTTCTGCAATATCCATTCCAGATAAAATTTTTATTCTTGAAAGTACCTGATTATCAATTCCTCCTGGAATATTCATCACATCTTGAAGCATTCCATCAATTCTGTATCTTACTCTTGTATAATCAAAATATGGATCAAAGTGGATATCTGAAGAATTTTGATTTATTGCATCTGTAATTAATGTATTTACAAATTTCACTATTGGAGTTTCAACCGTTACTGTTTCATCTACCCTTTCTTCTCTCCTTAAACCTTGAAGAGTTTTGTTTGCCATACTTTTTATATTAAAATATTGGTTTAATAGCCTTTGAAATTCTGTATCAGTTACAATAATTGGTTTTAACTTTAAGCCTGTTAAAGCTTTAATATCATCAATAACAAGAGGATTAATTGGTGGAAGTATTGCAACTTCGAGTGTATCTTCTTCTTTTTTGACTGGAAATACCTTTTTTTCTTTTATTATAGATTCTGGAATTAAATTTATTGAATCTGGTGATATATAGATTTCTGAAACTTTTTTATAATCAATTCTAAATTGCTCTGATAAAATCTCTCCAAGAACTCCAGGTGAAATCAACCCTCTATCAATCAAGATTTGTCCTAAAGAAACCCCTGTTTTCTCCTGTTCTTGAAGGGCTTCTTTAAGCTGTTCTTTTGTAATTATTCCTTTTTCTAAAAGTATCTCTCCTAATTTTTTTCTTCTTTCCATTTTAAATCATTATAAACAATTACTCTTAATTTTCAATTTTTTGGATAGTAAGATTTTTTGATAATTTTAAAGTTAAAGCATCTGTTGGGCAAACTTCAATACATTTTCCACATCTTATACAATT
>DAOOKC010000075.1:0-7931 GCA_035385485.1 Exilispira sp. | reverse complement strand
ATGACTTTAAATTTTACCTAATACTTCTAAATGTGGCGTATGAAAAACCGAAGTTTATATAAAAAAGTCCTTTAAATTTTACTTAATACTTCTAAAGGGAACCCAAAAGTTGCTTTAAATTCAATTATCGCTTATAAAGGGTTAAAGAGAAAGAAAAACTTAAGGGTTAAAAGAAAAAATAAAGGGTAAAAAGAAAAATAGTTAAAATAGGTGAAAATCAAAAATAAAGTTAAAGATTAATTGAAAGGCAAACACTGGAAAATATCTATAATTCAGGAAAAATAATATAGATGCATTAATACTATATAAAACGATAATAATTCATTTGATTCTACGTAAAATATATGGTATCAAAAGTATATCGGGATGATAAGAGTTTTTGGCAAATCTAAGTTGTTCTATTCCAAGATCATCTTCTCGATTTATAAATTGATATTTTCCGACAAGATTTTTGGCAGTTATATTATTTATGACTTGCGAAACACCTATAAAATCACTATCATATTTTTCAAAATGTATTGTAGCCATTTTATCATTCTGCTTACTGTAGACAGAAAAAGCAATTATTTTACCATTATACTCTATTATTATAAGTCCCATATTTAGTTCTTTGAAATAATTGCATGAGTTTTTTAAAACTTTTAGTTCTATCTCCATATTTTCATTTGCATTTATGTTTACATTTACATTTATATTCATATTTACATTTATAGTTTCATTTCTATTTCCATCACCTTTTCTATTTTCATTTTTATTTTCTTTAATGGTTTCTTTTTCATTAAAAATTTTGTTTTCAATATTTTCATATCCTTTATCTTTGAGGCTTTCTTTTTCAGCAGATTCTTTTTGAACCATCCACTTTTCAGCAAGTGCAACGCACTCTTTGAAAACAGAGCAGTCAGAATTTGTCTCATCATAAGTTTTAATCTTAAAACTTGAATAATTTCTCATGAATTGAGAAATCAAATTCCTTTTGTTATGAAATTTTCTTCCATTTAAGCTGGCAAGTTTATCTGTTAGGTAGATGTAATTTGCATTATCTCTTACTTCAATAATATCAAAAAATTTATCTAATTTTGAATCATCATCATTTTTGTCATTTAAATTTTTATTTTTAATAATATTAAGATAATTCTGATCAAAAAAGCAGAAGTCACCTGAATAACCTGATTTTATAAAGGAATCTGAAATAAATAATAATTCTTTAATTGAAAATGCTTCGCCAACCGGTTTAAGAATGTAATTTGTTGTTTTATTGAAAATTATTAATCTTTCATCAAAGATAGTCCAATAATAATCGTAAATAATGGACCAGGAAAGAAGATTAAATAGGTTAAAATCGCAAAAGTCCTGTGGATAATTTTCAAAATATCTTTCAAGTATTTTCTTATCTTTTATATCTATTTTTTTTAGTTTTCCTACATTTACTATATCCATTATTTACCTTTATAAATCATTGGTGTAAAGCCTTCAAGGACTTGAAAACCTAACTTTTCATAAAATTTATAATTATCTGGAGTTGAAATTAACCCAATCCAGTTTATCCCTTCTTCTTTAAGATAGCTTAAAACATAAATAACCAATCTTTTTCCAATCCCTCTATTTCTAAAACTTTTTGATACAACAACATCCTGTATATATGCATCTGAAATTCCATCAGATATTGCTCTTGCAATACCTATAAGTTCTTTTTTATAAAATGCACCAACAAATATAAAGCTTCCTTTTACAATTTTATTTATTAATAAAGGATTTTTCTCATCCTCTATATCCCACCACCCAGCTTCCTTATATAATGATTTTATTTTTTCAAAATCAGACTTCTTTATAATCTTAATTTTAATATCTTTTTCCATAATTTATTAAAACAAACTGTTATTTTCTTGGCTTTCTATTCCAAGAAGCTCATAAGCTTTCTGGCAAGCCATTCTTCCTTTAGGAGTCCTTTTGATATAACCCATCTGAATAAGAAATGGTTCATAAAAATCCTCAATAGTTTTTGTATCTTCTCCTATAGAAACAGCAAGTGCATTTAATCCTACAGGTCCTCCTTTATAATCTTCTATAATTGTTCTTAAAAGTTTTATATCATTTGAATCAAGCCCTTCTTCTGTTATTCCAAGTTCTTTCAGGGTCTCTTTAACTATATCATCATGGATCTCTTTCTTATTCTTGTATGTGGCAAAATCGCATACTCTTTTAACAAGGTTAATGGCTATTCTTGGAGTTCCTCTACAACAGCGGGCTATATGTGTGGCAACATCAGATTCTACATTAAAACCTAACTTCTTAAAAGCAATTTTTACTATTATTATCAAAGAGTCAATCGAATAGTAATCAAGCTTTAATATTAAACCAAATCTACTTCTAAGAGGTTTTGAGATATTCCCTGCTAAAGTTGTAGCTCCAATAAGAGTAAAAGGTGGAAGGTTTATCTTTATACTTTTGGCAGTGGGACCTTTACCTATAAGGACATCTATATGATAATCCTCCATTGCGGGGAAAAGGATCTCTTCAAGATTTATTTTTAGTCTATGTATTTCATCGATAAAGATAAAATCATTTGGCTTAATTGAAGATAAAATAGCAGCAAGATCACCCGATTTTTCAATGGTTGGAGCCGAAATTATCTTTATACTTGAATTCATTTCATTTGCCACAATCTGAGCTAATGTCGTCTTACCAAGCCCTGCGGGACCATAGAAAAGTATATGATCCAGCTGTTTCCCTTTAGCTTTAGCAGCAGATATGGCTATGGTAAGTTGTTTTTTGACATGATTTTGACCGATAAAATCATCCAGCCTTTCCGGTCTTGAAATAATATTGATTCTTTCATCTTTTTGAAAAATCTTTTGTGGTTTTTCTTCGTTTATCATTTTTTTGAATATTTTTTTTTATTAAATCGCAAATAAAATATATATCTTATTGAAATTTTGACAATAATGAAAGTATATTTTTAAAAGCTTGCTCAAAATCCATTTCTTCAAGTTTTTTGTTATTTGTTTTATTAAAACTATTTATTGCTTTTTCTATTTCACCTCTGGAAAATCCAAGAGTTAAAAGACCTTCAACAATTTCATTTTTTATAGAAATGTTTGTATTTGATAATTTTCCCAATTTCCCAGTAAGCTCAAGTATTACCTTTTGTGCCTGTTTTTGACCTATCCCTTTTACCTTTATAAAAAAATTTGCATCCTGATTTTCTATAGCCTCTATAAACTCTTCGGGTTTTCCAAAATTGAATATCTCAAGAGCCTTCTTAGGTCCAATACCTTCAACCTGAATGAATTTTAAGAAAAGATTCTTCTCTTCCTCTGTATAAAATCCAAATAAAGAAAGTTCGTCCTCTTTAACATGAAGATATTGATAAAGTTTAATTTCGCTTCCAATAGGATAATCTTTTAATGCAGAATATGTATTTAATGAAATTTTACATAGATAACCGACACCACCAACATCAATAATACATTTTCCTATAGAAAGTTCTTCCAATCTACCCTTGAGATATGCATACATGAAGGGTCTCTCCAAATGTTATTTAATATAAAATTATTTTATTTAAGTTTTTATTGAAAATTTAAATTATATTTTTTAATAAGATGCGTTATCCCACAAGCAATAGCATCTGCTGCATCATCTGATTTTGGCGATTGATCAAGATTAAAAAATCTTTTCACCATACTCTGAACCTGCTTTTTATTTGCCTTTCCATATGATGCAACTGAAAGCTTAATCTCTAAAGGTGTGTAATTATAAACAGGAATATTTCTTTTTTCACTAAGATAAAATATCACTCCGCGAATTTCAGAAACATGCATAGCAGTCGTTATATTTCTTATGAAAAAAAGTTGTTCAATTGCTATTTCATCGGGATTATATTTATCGCATATAGAAAGAAAAGAATCGCCAATTTCAGCAATTCTTTTCTCAAAACTTTCTATTTTAGTCGTTATAGTTCCGTAAACTACAAGTTCAGCATTCTTTTTTTCTATATCTGCATCAATTATTGAAAAGCCAAGGATTGCATAACCAGGATCAATGCTTAATATTCTCACCGATTAACCTGAAGTTTGTTCGTATTTTTCGATTATTGCATCATCTATATCGTAGTTAGCATATACATCGACAACATCATCATTTTCATCCAGAACATCTAAAAGTTTTAACATTCTGATCGCTTCATTTTCTTCGAGTTTAAGGGTATTATCTGGCACCATGGTGGCTTCAACAGAAAGATATTCAATCTTTTTAGAATCTAAAATTTCTTTAATATTTTCAGTTTCATTTGGATCGATATATATCTCCCAGCTATCATCTTTCAAAGAATAATCATCAGCATTAATTTCTAATGCAAGACCGGCAACATCATCTTCATTATATTTTGATTTATCAAGAGTGATAACACCTTTATATTTAAACATCCAACCAACACAACCATTTTCGCCAAGATTTCCACCATATTTTGATAAAGTTGCTCTTATAGCTGATGCTGTTCTATTTTTATTGTCCGTAAGTGTCTTAATCATCATTGCGACACCTGCTGGGCCATAGCCTTCATAAAAGATCTCTTCGTAAGCTTCGCCTTGAATTTCACCCGTACCTTTTTTAATAGCTTTATCAATATTATCCTTAGGCATGTTAGCTGCTCTTGCTTTTGATACAACTGCCCTTAGTCTTGGGTTTGCATTGATATCTCCACCACCAATTCTAGCAGCGACTTCTATTTCTCTTATCAATTTTGTAAAGAGTTTGCCTCTTTTTGCATCATTCGCACCCTTTTTATGCTTAATGGTTGACCACTTATTATGACCCGACATTTTTCCTCCTAACTAAGTAATATCAAAAATTTATATTATTTCAAGGATGTAATTGAAGGACTCTTTAAAATTAAAACAATATCCCCAAAATTAAATAATAAAATAAAACATTAAAATTGCAAAATTATAATAATTAGAAAATTTATAATTAATAAAAAATTATTATTAAAATAAAATTTACTTTATTCTACACTTTTCTTAGCACTGGTTCTTCTATCGATCAATATCCATAAACCAATGGCAACAAATATAACAGGCCAGAATTTTAACACATTAAAAGAAATGAAAAATAAACATAATGATACAAGGAAAAGAATGATCGCTGGAATCCATAAATCTTTTTGTTTGCCTATAAATGCTGAGATAAAAAAAGATATACTTACAATAAGCATTAAAATTGGCCATAATTTATTAAAATTTTCCCAGGAAGTAAAAATATTGTAAAAGAAAAATATTGAAGATAAGGTTAAGATTGTTGCTGGAATATAGAAGAAATATTTTGTTTTTGAAGACATTGAAAATAAAAATATTCCTAAAACCAATAATGCTAAAGGCCAGAATTGAATCTTCCAGCTATACATATTTCCAATGATAAGAATTGTCCCAAGGATGATAAGCAAAATCCCCAATAGCTTTTTCACAGCTATCTTCCTTAGTATTATAAAATTATTTTAGTATTATAAAATTATTATAGACAAGTAAAACTTAACTATCTTTATCATCTGATTTAGCACTTCTTTTAAAATTTTTAGAATCGAATATTATCCATAATCCAAGAACTATTAATACAACAGGCCAGAATTTAAGAAGTTTGAAAGAAATAAAGAATAACCCAACTGTAACAATTAATAATATATTTGCAGGCACATAAAAATTAGAATCTTTACCAGCAATTGCTGTCACATAAAATGCTAAGCTAACGGAAAAAACATATAAAGGCCATAGATATTCATGGTAATTCCACTGGGTTGCGACATTAAAGAAGAAAAATATTGCCAAAAAAGTCAATATTGTCCCGGGGATAAAAAGCCCTGAATTCTGTCTACTTGCTCCGAAAAGGAAAAATATACCAGGTATGAGTAAAGCAAGTGGCCAGAGTTGTAAATTCCAGTTAAGAGTATAATTAACAATTAAAAATACACCTACAATAATAAGTAAGATACCGAAAACCCATCTATTCATATTTCCTCCTGAGGATAAAAAAAGATAATTTTTTTCTATTATATTTAGTTTTATATATCTTTATAAAATTTTACTATTCCTTATTCTACTATCAATTTGAGCTATAGAAAGATATTTTTTTAACCCAAAATATAGAAATATCAAAAGTGGAATAATTGCAAAACCATATAAAATTTTGACAAAAAGAATATAATCATAAAGTCCATGAAAAAATGATGCAAGGAAAATGGAAAAAATTAGTAAAAAATTTCTTTGCCCAATATTTTTAGTAAATTTAGCTCTGCCAATATAAAATCCCATTATTGCAGAGAAAAATGCATGGGCTGGAACAGAAAGAAAAGCTCTAAAGATTCCAACAGAAAATCCACCTTTTAAAACATAAAAAATATTTTCAAGCGTTGCAAATCCTAAAGATACTGCAACTGTATATATAATGCCATCCATAACTTCGTTGAAATGTGGAGATCTATAAGGTCCAGCAATAACCATAAGATACTTTGAAAACTCTTCGACAAACCCAACAACAATAAAAGCCTTTACTAACTGGACAAATATACCAGAAAAGTAATTTAATACCGTTGATTCTAAAACCAACTCAAGTACTACTGCTATAATCGCAGAAACAAATCCAAGAAAAAAAGAAATTATTATTTTTTTAATAGGTTCAGGTTCATATTTATCCTTCAAGTAGAAAAAAATCAGTAAAAATATGGCTGGAGCAATTGCCAATGCGATAAGTCCATATACCATATAACCACCTGAATAATTTTAATTTATATTAAATCTTTCTGATTAATTTTTCCATAAAAATTAAAAATATAAATATGACACCAATTAATATAACACCAATAAATATGATATTAATAGTTCATAAATTCAAGTCAACCACTACAAACTTCGTCTTATAAGTATTATGCATTCAAAAATTTATAAGTCAAACACTATCAAAACTTTTTTCATCAAGTTTCATAACATAAATAGCAGGCTCTTCATAAGGATGCGCCTTCCTCAAAGCTTTGATAACATCATAGATTAAGGAATCTTCGACTATAGTTTCAAATCTAACTTCATTAACAAATTCATCTTTCCCAATCTGCCCAATATGTGGATTTGCATTTTCAAGCGGTCTAAATCTTCCAACCCCTTTACTTGTAAATCCCGCCCTATCATATTTTGAAAACCTACCTGCTCCAGCATCAAAAATAGCCTCTATAACCTTTTCAGAATCTTCTTCAGGTATAAAGGTTATTAAAAGATACATAAAATCCTCCCCTTTTTTACTTTTTTGCCACAGACCACCCCACCACCCACCCTAAATCTATTTTGATTTTATTTAGAAATTTTTACCTCCCATATTCCCATATTTATTTAAATAATTTGAAGATTATAAAAGGCAAGAATTAATTAAAATTATAAAATTAATTTAATTAAATTAAATTGAATTAAATGGTAAAATAAAAGACTTTTAATATATAAGGGAAAACTAAAAAACTTGGTTTTTATATTTAGGAAAAATCCATTTGTATGAAATATAATTTTCAAGAAATATAATTTATAAGAAATATAATTTATACGAAATAGAATATTTAATGCTAAGGAAATATTATATTTATTTCAAATAATTGACCTTTATTTGTTTATAAATAATAAAGATTTTTTTTTATATAATTCAAATTCTATGCAATATTAAGTAGGAAAAACAATATAAGAATTTTTAAAAGGTTTCAAAAGTTAATACCTACTTAACTGAAAAAAACAAAAGTTTGATCTAAAGTTTTTATCTTTATGTCATTTTCTGACTATAGCTTTTAATAATAACCTTTGTTTTTATTCTTCAATTAAATCAAATTTATATTTATTCATTGAAAATGTAAGTCTTTCATTTTTTCTTATAATTTGAATAATAAAATAAATGAACGAGCTGATAAGAAA
>DAOOKC010000074.1:0-8074 GCA_035385485.1 Exilispira sp. | reverse complement strand
TTTCTTTGATTATTTATTGTTAGAATACTTATATTAAAATTATATAAATGCTAAATCAATAACATTTACTTCTAACCATACTTTTAATTTATTGATTTACTAATTTTTTTTAAATATCTAATAAATCTCATCTTTTGATTGTTTATAATTTCTTAAAAAATCATTTTTAAATTCTTCAAATTTATCATTTAATATTGAGCTTCTAATATTATCCATAAGGTTTTTCAAAAATGCAAGATTATGAATGGATATTAAAGTCATGGCAGTAATCTCTTTAGCCCTGAAAAGATGGCGTATATAGGATTTTGTAAAATTTTTACATGTATAACAATTACAATCATTATCTAATGGTTCATCTGAAAATTTATAACTTAGATTTTTAATACTTTTCATTCCATATTTTGTAAAAAAAGAACCATTCCTGCCCGCTCTCGTTGGGAATATACAATCAAACATGTCCACACCTCTTGCAACACATTCAAGTAAGTCCTCAGGTTTTCCAACTCCCATAAGGTATCTTGGTTTATCTTCAGGTAAAATGCTATTTACTATCTCAATCATTTCTAACATGGTTTCTTTATCTTCACCAACCGAAAGTCCGCCTATTGAATATCCTGGTAAATCTATTTCACTTGTTTGTAAAGATGAAATTTTTCTTAAATCCTCGAATCTATTTCCTTGAACTATTCCAAAAAGAATATGATCATTTTCTTTGTTTGATTCAATCCATCTTTTTTTTGCTCTTTTTAACCAGTTTAAAGTTCTATTCATAGCTTTTTCAGCTATAGAATACTCAATTGGTATTGGAGTACATTCATCTAAAGGCATCAAAATATCTGAACCTAAAGTTAATTGAAAATCAATTACTGTTTCAGGAGAAAAAAAATGTTTTGATCCATCTATAATAGAAGAAAAGATCACTCCATCATCAGTTATCTTTCTAAAATCAGACAAAGAAAAAACTTGAAAACCACCGGAATCAGTTAGAATATTTCTATCCCAATTTATAAAATTATGAAGGCCATTAAAATGATTTATTATTTCACTACCCGGTCTTAGATATAGATGATAGGTGTTTCCCAAAACTAGATCATATCCTATTTCTTTAATCTGTTGCCATGTGCATGCTTTAATAGTACCTGTAGTTCCAACGGGCATAAAAACAGGTGTTAAAGTTACACCATGCTTTAATTTAAGCCTTCCCGCTCTTGCTTTGCTTTTATTTGATATTTTATCAAGTTCAAAAATACCCAAATTTTCTACTCCATAGATTAATAAAATTAATATCTTTTTAATATTGATCGAATGGCAAATAATTCATACTGAATTTTTCAAATTTTGGTTTTGAAAATTTTATTCTTTTGATTATCATAAATTTTTTTTCACTTTTTATTTCTTTAATTTCACCAAAAGTTCCTGCACCAAGATACATTATAATATTTTTTGGATCTGGAGATAGTAAATTTTTTGCCTCATTTAAGGCACAATCAAAACAATAATACTCATTCTTTTCTTCATTATAAAAAGAACTTAATTCATCTATTATATTTCGATTGCATTTTGAACACTTTTTATAAGATTGATTGGTTTGATTAATATTATGATTTTGATTGTAATGCTTGATTCTACTACTTTTATTGTGCGAGATAATTCTATTTTTATTATATCTTTTCTTAAAATCCTTAAAATGATTGATATGTCTTTCTGAATTTATTTTTTCAACAATTTTATTATTTTCAACAATTTCAGAGTTATCAGGATTTTCTTTTTTAGGAACATATTTATATATTTTATCACTATTTAATCTTTTCATAAATTTGTCCTTTTAAAAATTTTTCCAATATCTTATTTAGATTTATTTAAAAAATTTTATATCTCTTTTTTCATTTGATCTATTTTTTTCTTAAGCAATTCTTTAACCTTGTCGATCTGTCCTGCTCCTTTCAATTCTTTCATCACCTGACCTACAAGAAACATAAATACTGATTCTTTACCATTAAGATATTTTTTTAAAGCATCATCTTTTTGTTCTTCCAAAACTTTGTCTATAGCTGAATAGATTAATCCATCATCTGTAACAATCTTTGATTTTTCAATAAACTCGTTTATATCAATATTAGATTCAATAATTTCATTTATGTTATCTTTAAAAGCCTTTTCTGAAATCTTGTTATCAGATATTAGCTTTATTAATTTACCTAAATCTTCGGGCATAAGCGGAATGTCAGATATAAGTTTTTGTTTTTGATTTAAGTAACTAAAGATTTCTGTTATAATAATATTTGCAGTCTTAATAGGATTATTGGATATTTTACAAGTATCTTCAAAATACTTGGCTACCTTTTTATCTGAAGTTAGCAAATCTGCAAGATAAAAATTTAACTTGTAATCTTTCATAAATCTTAATAAAATTTCTTCAGGTCTTTCAACAATCTTTTTTTGAATTTTTGCAAGTTCTTCCTGAACAAGCTCTATATCTGGAATATCTGGTTCTCTAAAATATCTATAATCAGCTGCCAACTCCTTTGTTCTCATTGTCTCAGTTTTGTTAGTTTCAGTGTTGAATAATCTTGTTTCTGTCGTTATTTTTTCGCCTTTTTTTAAAAGTTCAGTTTGTCTTGATATTTCATATTCAATAGATTTTTTTATTGCATTGAATGAATTTAAATTTTTTATTTCAACTTTATGAGATAAACCAGAATCAATTTTATTTACAGAAACATTGATATCACATCTCATAGAACCAGATTCCAATGAGCAATCTGAAATATCAAAAAACTCTAAAGTTCTTTTTAACATTTTCAAGTAATTTATTGCTTCGTCAGGGCTTTCTATTTCTGGTCTGGAAACTATTTCTAAAAGTGGCACACCTGCCCTATTATAGTCTATCAAAGTTATTTTATTGGTAAAATCATGAAGCATCTTTGCAGTATCTTCTTCCATATGGATTCTTTCAATACCAATTTTTTTAGGGTTCCCTTGATCATTAAATATTGTTAAATAACCATTTTGTCCAATAGGAGTCTCATATTGAGTAATTTGATAACCTTTGGGCAAATCAGGATAAAAATAATTTTTTCTATCAAAATGAAAAACTTTATTTATATTACAATGAAATGCCATCGCTGCTAAAGCTGCTTTATAAACCATTTCTTTATTTAATGAAGGTAAGGTCCCTGGCTCTCCTATACATATTGGACAAATCTGACTATTTGGCTCAATACTAAAGCTATTTGGGCAACTGCAAAATGCTTTTGTCTTTGTTTTTATTTGGATATGAACTTCTATTCCAATAACTACTCTAAACATTGTAGATCCTTAATATAATTTTTACGAATTCATTCTTTTAATATTATTCAAAGAAAACTCAAGAAGTTCTTCTTTGCTTCTAAATCCATTTTTATAAAATAAAGCAAATAAAGCTATCTCTAACTGCAATATTTCATTAGTAACTTCTTTAATATTATCAATTTTTAAAATATCCATATAAAAGAATTTTGTATTAATAAATTCAACTTTTTTACCAAACTTTTCTATTAAATGATGTGATGATTGAGGAGTTATTTTTCCACCTATAGATATCTTAGCATTTGGGAAATTAAGTTTAATAAAACTAATAATATCTTCAATAATGTTGTCAACTTCAATAGAATTAACATTAACACCCATTGAACCAGATAGATCTGATCTTCCTATTGTAAAAGAAGAGAATTTGCCAAGAAGATCTTTTACCAAAGGTAAATTATTTACAATTGTTTTTGTTTCAATATTCATAGCATAAAGAGGATTATAATCTTTGTAGATATTTTTTTCCACAATTTCAAGAAAATTTTCAATTGCATATCTTGATTCAGCCATAGGTAAAGTGATAACATCTACCTTTGTTTTTAATGCCTGCCTGATATCATTTTTAGCACCACTTCCGCCAATTTTAAATCTTAATTTTTTTGCAAAATTGGTTTTAACATATTGCAACTCTTCAAAAGAATTATCTTCAACTTCAGAACCAAGCTTTATAGATTCACACCATGGTCTATTAATCAAATCATTTACAAAATTGAAAATATCCTCATATGGTATTTGATTATCAATTATTTTCTGAATTTCTTCTATTTTTTCAAATTTACAATGGTGCATCCTGCACCTCCTTCTGCTAAACTTCCATAGTGATAGGATTCAACAATCTTTTTTTTACTCGCAAGATATTCATGAACAAAATTTGCCAATTTCCCAGTACCTTTTCCATGTATAATATATACTTTTTCGTATTCGAAATTAATTATCTCATTAAAATAAAAATCAAGGTCTATTTTAGCTTCATCAATAGTTTTTCCTCTTAAATCTAATGTTGAAGGTAATTTTTTGGAAGGTATGTAAGTGTAAGTGCAGTAGTTTTTGTCTTCTTTCTCTTTAGATTTTTTTAAATGAGAGAGCTTTGCTTCAAAAATAAATGAATCAGTTTGAATTTGTGCTTTATCTTTATTAATATTAATTATTTTACCTTTTTTACCAAATATACCTACATCTACTATATCACCTACCCTAAATTTTTCTATCTCATTTTGATTTATCTTTTTTTCATCTTTTTCATTTTTTTCATATTCTTTCAAATTTTCTATAATTAGTTTTTCTTTTTCAAAAAAATTCTGAACTAATTCTTTTGATTTTTCTTTTGAATATCCTTCTTTTTTTAAATTAGAAATTTGAAGTTCAACCTCTTTTTTAAGTCGTAAAATTTCTTCTTTTGTTTTGTTAAGTATTTCTTTTTCTATTTCTCTAGCATTTTTATTGTATTTCTCCCTCAATATCTCAATTTCATTTTCTTTATTTATAAGTTGAATTTCCAGTTTTTCTAATATTTCCATCTTTTCTTTATATTTAATAATAATATCTGACAATTGTTTTGAGATAGATAAATTTTCTTCATCTATTTTAGCAATATTTTTTGCTTTATCTATAATAAAGTCTGGGATACCAAGTCTTGATGCAATTTCAAAAGCATAAGAATAACCTGGAACATCAACCATTAAAATATACTTTGGAGTCATTAAATTTTCATCAAATAGCATAGATGAAATTATTACCGAATTATTTTCAATTGCATATTTTTTTACCAGGTCAAAATGAGATGTGATAATACCATAAGATCCTTTATTAATAAGATAATCTAATATCGAGACAGCTAAAGCTTCACCTTCAATCGGAGAGGTTGCGGTTCCAAGTTCATCTATTAAAATCAATGTGTTTTCAGATGCTTTTTCGATAATCTGCTTTATTTCAATAATATGAGATGAAAAGGTAGATAAAGATTGCTCAATTGATTGCATATCACCAATATCGATTAATATATCTTCTACTATAGGTAAAGATGATCCAGCTGATGCGGGAACAAATAAACCCGATTGAAAAAGCATTTGAATTAATCCAATTGCTTTTAAGGTTACAGATTTGCCTCCTGCATTTGGACCAGTTATAACTACAAATTGTTTTTCATTCCCAAATTCGATACTGTTTTTAATAGGATTCTCAAGAAGTGGATGGTAAAACTGATTTAAATTAAAATATTTTTCATCATTTATTTCTAATTTACAATAGCTTTTTTCAAATGCTAAAGTGGCTTTAGCATTAATAAAATCAAGGTCTTTCAGTATTTCAATAAAGTTAATTATATTTTCTAAAATTCCATGATATATTTCATTTATTTTGTATAATATTCTCGCAATTTCTTGTTCTTCTTCTGCCTTTAGTTGATAAAGTAAATTATTTATTTCTATTATCTCTAAAGGTTCAATCAAAATAGTCTTACCAGAATCAGAAAAACCAAAAGCAATTCCATTTACATTATTTTTTTTATTTAATTTTACCGGCAAAAGATATCTATCTTCTTTTAATATATAATTTTCAGAAACAAGATATTCTTTATATTTATTTGCAATATTTGATGTAATCTCTAAAAATTCTTGCTCTGTTTTTTTAATTTTTTTTCTTATTGTATAAAGATTAACAGTTGCATTATCAGATATTTCACCATCATCAGTAAAAATTGGGTTAATTGCATTTACCTGCTGGGAAAAATTATACTCAATATGAAATCTTTTAGAAAATTTTGGGTTATCTAGTTTTTTAATCGAGTTAATTAAGATATCTGCATTTTTAATAAATTTAAAAATCTTAAATGAAGATTCTTTATCTAAAATATAACCACTTTTTAAGTTTTCAATTTCCTTTTGAATATCTTCGAATCCATATAAAGGAAAACTATTTCCTTCTCTTATATGAATTAATACCTCTTCTAAAATATCCAGTTCAACCTGAAGACTTTCCTTATCATAAAAAAAATCCAGTTTATTGAATTTATCTTTACCATAGATTGTTTTGCAATACTTTATATATTGGGAAATAATTATATTAAATTCAAGTTTTTCTTTTGATTTATTATTAATCATTTTATAATTTATTTTATTTTTAATCTTTATTATTCTATTTTGTCTTTTTATTTAAAAAGTTTCCAATGATTTTTAAATCACTTAAATATTTAGAATAGATTTTATAGCTAAAAGATGATTCGACTAGGTTATTTAAGGATTTGAAATCTATATTTTTAATAAATAAGTCATATATCAATATAATAATAATTACAAATATAAAACCTAAAATTAAACCCAAAACAAATCCTAAAAATTTATCAACAGATTCAAAATTAGATTTATCAAGTTCATTATCAAGCAGTCTTTTTATTGGGCTAGTCAATAAAAGTAATATAAGGTAGAAAGCTATAAAAGTTGTCACAATTGATAGTATTTTGGCAAAAGATATTCCGATACCTTTTTCTATTAAAAATTGGTTAACATATGGAGAAAGCACTATAGTCAGAAGTATTGAGAGTATTAATGTAAGAATTCCTATAATTTCCTGAATAAATCCTTTCAACAATGATTTTATGCCAAAAACAATTATAACTATTATTAAAAACCAATCAAAATAGTTCATTTTCTTCTCTTTTTTAATTATTTATTTTTAATTATTTATTTAATTATTTTTTTTAACAATAAAAATTCTAAAATTAAATCAATTTTATATCTTCATATTTTATTTAATAAGATATCAATAAATGAACTTTCAGAAGAATCAAGATAATCTTCTATTTTTTCTCCAAAAGATGCAAAAGAGATTGGTAATTTCAAGTTATTACAAATACTGAAAATCACACCTCCTTTTGCTGTAGAATCAAGTTTAGTAATTCCAATACAATTTATATTAATTATCTTGTTAAAAATCTCAGCTTGATTAAAGGAGTTTTTTCCTAAATTTGCATCAATTATAAGACATGACTGATAGGTAATCTTATCAATATATTGATTTTTTTTCTTATCAATTACTTTTACAATCTTATTTAATTGTTGCATTAATTCTTCTTTATTTTGAAGTCTTCCAGCTGTGTCAATAATCAATAAATTATATTTATTTTCCACATTTAATGCCTTATCTATTGTATCAAAGACAACTGCTGCTGGATCAGCTCCCTGGTTTTGTCTAATAATAGGAACATTTAATTTTTCAGCCCAATGACTTAATTGTTCTATGGCAGCTGCTCTAAAAGTATCAGCAGCTGCAATTATTGGTGAAAATCCTTTGTTTTTGTAATAATTCACAACTTTTGAAATAGCAGTTGTTTTCCCAACACCATTCACACCCACTATATTCACTATATTTAATTTAGTTTTATCAAAAACAAAAGGTTGAATTAAAAGATATTGTTTTAATATTTCCTTTATTTTATTAGGTCTTTCTTCTTTGCTTAATCTTTTAAGATTTTCAATTATTTCTTTTGTCAGGCTGTAATCAAAATCAGATAGCAAAAGGTTTTTTTCAAATAAATTTAAATCATCATTTTTTGAGAATAGTTCTTTTAATCTTGAAAATAAGTTCATTTTTCCTCAATTCTATTTTTAATTCTTTCTCAATTAAATTAAACAAATTATTTAATTTTTCAATATAAAAAAAGGCTGTCTCTAAAATGAGACAGCCTCGTTTTGAATTTTAAAAATTATAGTTATTTTTTGGGTTGATCAGT
>DAOOKC010000073.1:0-8284 GCA_035385485.1 Exilispira sp. | reverse complement strand
GTTTGTATTAAAAATTCAAGAATATGAGGTAAAATAGGCATAACTATTGATAATTTAGGTATTTTAAGATATGAATTCAAACCTAATACAAGAGACTGAAGAATACCAAAGCCCGTAATTCTTCCAGCAAACATTAAAAAAAGCCCACCAAGGCAAATATTTTTTCTAACTTCTAAATCATCAGGAAATTCCAAAATATGATCGAAATTAGAGTTTATTGTTTCTATTGTTTTAAATAAAAGTGTATCGGTAAATATTGATGCCTTTGGTGAAAGTATTGAATCGATTGCAAAACCGAGCATCTCAATAAGCATTAATGTCATTATATTTTTAGGGATATCTGAAGAAAGTATAGGATCTATAATAACATAATCTGCATATAATTTAGGATGAGTAAAAAGCTTTGAATAACCAATATCCTGATCTTTATAATAAATGGTGTTTGAAAGAGCGAAATAATCTCTAAGAGTTGTTGGTAATAAAATTACAGGAATTTTCTCAACTAATTCTTCGGGATGTTTTAAATAATAATAAAAGCTTTTTTCATGAGGAGCTATTAGACCAACTGCTTTAGCTATATTGAGGCATTTTTGACCACCAAGACCAATAATTACATCGACTCTTGCGGTTTGGGCTAAAATAGCAATATTTGAAATATCTTCTGAACCAGAATCTGCGTTAATTTCATCATAGATAATATAATCGATATTAAATGATTTTAATAGTCGTTCTATCTGACCAATTAATTTATTTTCATAAAAAAGAGGCTCTGTAATTATTATCGCTTTATCACCTTTAGAGTGAATTACATCACCTAACTTTAGCAGAGAATCAACTCCGAAGATGATATCCGCTGGAATCGAAAAACTAATGATTTCACTCATAAAATCTGTTTAATATAATCTAGAGTAACCCCAAAGATTCAGCAATACGCCTGGCTATATCATCAATCAATTTTTGAGTAATATAATCTGGCTCTGCCATTTTTTTCTTAAGTTCTTCGATTCTCTTAGAATTATCTATCTCTGGGCTTTCTTTTATCATCTTAATATATTTTTCTCTTAAAGCTAACTCTCGTGCCTTATCAGATATCTCAATAGAATCAGATTTGTCAACTTTATCACTTTTTTTAACTGGTTTAATCTCTTTATTATTAAATATCTTATCGACACCATTAATTTTATCGATGGTCATATAGTGCCTCCTATTCTATTATCGGCAAATTTTCTTTAGCATTATTTTTATTTTTATATAAATTTACAATTATTACAAATTCACCTTTCATTAATTTATCGGAAATTTTTTCTAAAATTTCTACTACTTTTCCAATAAATTTTTCTTCATATTTTTTAGTAAGTTCCCTTGCTAAAAAAATTTCAACACCTTCACCATAAACCTCTTTTATTAAATTTAAAGTATTTTTTACTCTAAAAGGAGATTCATAAAAAACTATCAAACCATCTATATTTTTCAAAGATTCAAGAACTTTTTTAATCTTTCCATCCTTTCGGGGTAAAAAACCATAAAACAAAAAGGTATCAGCTGAAAAACCGCAAATAGATATGGCTGAAGTTAATGCAGATGGACCTGGTATGGAAAAAACTTCTATATTGTTTTCATAACATGAATTAACAAGATGATATCCAGGATCTGAGATACATGGGGTTCCTCCATCTGATACAAGACAGACTTTTTTCTTCTCTTTTAAGTATTTGATAACTTCAGGAATTTTAGCTTTTTCACTTTGTGCATAAAAAGAAACAAGTTTTTTACCATCAATTTGATAATGATTTAAAAGTTTAATCGTTTGTCTTGTGTCCTCACAAAGAATAATATCTGCTTCTTTTAATAATTCTAAAGCTCTGATTGTTATATCTGATAAATTACCTATAGGAGTCGCTAAAACATATAAAGGCATATTTTTCCATTCAAAAATTTTTTTCTAATTTTTTATAAAAAATTAAGGTTTCAAAAAAATTATAAAACAAAAATATATAAAATTAAATCCTAATTTTAAAATTAAATCTTAATTTATAAAAAATGGCTAAAATTATATTCATTCAAAAGAATTAAAGAAAAAGACGGGATAAAAAAAGGGAGGATAAATCCCCCCCTTTTAAAACTATTTTTTCCTTTTACCCGACATTTCCATCTTGCGTAGCTTCTTCAATCTTTTTCTTTCAAGAGCTTTTTTCTGGACTTTTCTTTCTTCAGCTGGTTTAACATAAAACTCTTTTCTTTTCCATTCTCTTAAGATAGACTCTCTTTCACATTCTCTTTTGAATTTCTTAAGAAGAAGTTCTACGCTTTCATCTGAGTTTGCATAAACTCTAGCCAAAAATATCACCTCACCTTAGATCTTTTGTTCAATTTGATATAGAATTTTCTTTTGTCAATATTTAATTTAAGTTTTCAAAAATTTAAGATACTAAAAATATTTAATTTGCAATATTTTAACTTTGTATTAGTTATTATTTTAATCAAGATAAAAATTTAAGGAAATTTTCATGGATGAAAATTTTATCCAAAAAGCAGATATTATTTCTGATAATGTTAAGTCATTGTATGAATTAGAAAAACATAAAAATAATAAAGATGACATTTTAATTATCTATATTTCTCTGGCAAGATATCTTTTAGATAAAGGGGTTTACGATAAATCTTTAAATTTACTTTCTTTTGTAGAGGAGAAGATAAACAAAACTCTAAGATTTTATGAAGAAGCACTTTATTTAAAGATGCAAATATTTGATAGACTTAAAAATAAAGATGAGTTTGAAAAAACCGCTGATAAAATAAAAATTTTCCCCGAATATCTTTATCGAAAATATTCTTTTCTTATAGATTTCTATTTTGAAAATGGAGAAAAAGAAAAAGTCGAAAAAGTATTAAAGGAATATGAGAATTTAGTAAAATATGATTCTTTATATAAATTTCTGGATTTTAAGCTAATAAGCTTCGATTTACTATATAGAACTGCCAAATATAATGATCTTATTGACCAGATAAATGAAATTGAAAATAATGAATTAAAACAATGTCTATCTTTTGATACTCCATATTCTATATTAATTGCAGGAAGATTTTATAGCATAAAAGGTTTAGCATATTATGCTAAAGAAAATTTTACAGAAGCTTTAAATACTTTAATAAAATCTTCTGAATATTTTAAAAAAGGTGGATTTCAGTCTCAACTTTTAGGTGTATATAATAATATAGGAGAAATATATAAGCTTTTCAAAAAATATGATAGTGCAAATGCGATTTACGAAAAAATTTTATCTACTTCTAGATATCTTGGTGACAAGGATGCTGAAGCTGTGGCAACATGGAATATAGGTGAATCATATTTTTTTACAAAAGATTATCAGAAAGCTGAAGAATATTTTACTGAAGGAGAAAAGCTCTTTTTTGAAGCAGGGACTTATGAGCGTTATGAGAACTACTTAAAGATCTTTTTTGCAAAGCTATATATAGAAACTTCTAGAATCGATAGTGCTGAAGGTCTTATAGATGAAGTATTGATGAGTGCATTTGAAAGAGAAGAGATGAAAGAATATGCCGATGCACTTACTTTAAAAGGCTATATTCTTGGTAATAAAGGCGAAGATGTTACACATTACTTTGATGAAGCGATAGGTATTTATAAGAATCTTGGAGCAAAAATAGAATTAAAAGAAGCTGAAAAATTAAAAATAACTTATTCTAAAAAATAATGTGTGCCTTCAGGAGTATCCTGTAAAATAATTCCTTCCATTAATAGTTTTTTTCTTATCTCATCTGCCTTTTGATAGTTTTTCTCTTTCCTTGCAATATCTCTTTCTATTATAAGATTTTTCTGTTGCTCACTTATAGCACCTCTATTGAAAGTATTAAAACCAAGACCCAATATTTTATCAAAAATAAGCAAGGTAGCATATTTTGTTTCTGAAGGTACAGAATTATCTTTCAATAAATTAAATACAACAGATAATGCAACTGGTGTATTAAGGTCATCTGCCATGGCATCAACAAATTGCTCTATATATTTTTTGCCAAAACTATTTAACCCAAAATCATCTATTGAAAATTCATTACCCATTATTTTCTGTTCTACCTCATTTAATTTATTACCACATTTTTCCTTTTCATTTATGACTTTTTCTTTAAGTCCCCAAAATCCATTCTGTGCAGAATCCAGGGCTTTATTTGAAAATATCATCTTTTTTCTATAATGCGCATTCAAGCACATAAACCTGTATGCTAAAGGATTTACTTTTTTTGAAATAAGGTCGTTTAAAGTAATAAAATTGCCAAGAGATTTGGACATCTTCTCTTCTTTATCTAAAACAAGAAATTCGCAATGCATCCAGTATTTTACCCAATCTTTTCCAGTAGCAGCTTCGGCTTCTGCTATTTCATTTGTATGGTGAACAGGAATATGATCAATACCACCGGTATGTATCTCAAATTGCTCTCCAAGATATTTTATCGACATCGCAGCACATTCAATATGCCAGCCAGGGAAACCTTCGCCCCATGGTGAGTCCCAGTTTAAAATATGATTTTTAAATTTAGAATTTGTAAACCATAAAACAAAATCAAAAGGGTTTTTCTTTTTTTCGTCTACTTCTATTCTCGCACCTGCTTTTAATGAATCAAGATCCAATCTTGCCAGTTTACCATAATCTTTCATCTTACTAACATCAAAGTAAAGATTTCCATCTGAAAAATATGAATATCCATTTTTTTCTATTCTTTTTATCAAATCTATCATGCAATCAATATGTTCTGTGGCTCTTGAGATAATGTGCGGCATCAAAACATTTAATTTTGTAAGATCATCAAAGAATGCTTTTTCATAAAACCTTGCAAGAGCTAATACATCTTCTCCTCTTTTCTTAGCCTCTTTTTCAAGTTTATCTTCACCTTCATCTGCATCTGATTCCAAATGGCCAATATCAGTAACATTCATCTGATGCTTAACATTATAATCGAAAAATTCTAAAGTCCTTCTTAATGTATCATCAAATATATATTTTCGTAGATTTCCAATATGGGCATAGTTATAAACAGTAAGACCGCAACAATACATTCTAGCCATATTATCTTCAAGAGGGACAAACTTCTCTTTTTTCTGACTCATGGTATTAAAAATATATAAATCAGGCTTTTTTTGAAAAATAGATTCAAGCTTTTTTATCATTAAATCCCCCAAGTTAGATTAAAATATAGTTAATATTTATTTTAGTTATTGAATATTTTCTCTATTTTTAAGAGAAGTCGAAATTGTTTGAATTGAAATCTCACTTAATCCACTTCCATAAGGGATCCCCTCAGCTATCTTTGAAAAAATAAGCTCGGGATATTTTTCTTTTAATATATTTTTGATGTATAGTGTCGTAATTAAGCCATCATTTGTACCAGGAAGGGCAAATATTACTTCAGAAATTTTTCTTTTCCCTATCCTTTCAATCAAACTATCTATTGTAAGAAGATCGGGAGTGATCCCTCTTAAAGGAGATATTAAGCCATTTAAAATATGATAATATCCATCAAAAATATTGTTTTCATTCAATAATAGATAATCTTCAATATTTTGAACAACAAGAATTTTATTTTCCCTATTTGGTTCACTACAAATCTGGCAAATTTCTCCATTTTCAACTAAAGCGAAACATTCTTCACAACGAAAAATATTTGTTTCTGCTTCTTTTAAGTCTTCAATCAATTTAATATTCTCTTCCTTATCCCTTGTCAAAAGATATATTGCAAGTTTTTTTGCAAGTCTTTGACCAATTCCAGGAAATTTTTGCAAATCTTTTTCAAGTTTTTCAAGTATTTTCAATGCCATTAATTAACCTAATTTATTTTAATTATTATAATTAAAAATAAAATTTTGTATTAATTTTATTTCTTAATTCCATAAAAATTAAATGTATTTAACTTAAAATCTTTTAACTTAAAATTTAAATTATATTGGATTTTGTTATTTTAATTTCGTTATCTTAATTTTTAAATGAATCAAGAAAAGAATCAAAAATCGGTGGAAGATCCAGATTTTCAAGTTGTTGTTTTGATATTTCAGCCATCTTATCCTTTTGTTGATTTATAAAATCGATTATCGCTCCTTTCACCATCTGCTCAAGCATAGCTTTATCATTTAATGCGAAAAGTTCATCTGAGATATTAACCTGGTTAATTTTGCCACCTGCAGTTCCTTTTATTATGACAAAATCACCACCTGCTCTACCTTCTATTTCTATTTTTTCAAGTTCTTCCTTTACCTTCTGACTTTTTTCGCCTATCTGCTTGGCTTGATCTAAAATTTTCTTAAAATCAAACATGCTCTACTCCTTATAATTCCCATTCATATATTTCATAAGCTTTTTGAAAGGTTCAGGGATATTTTCATTTTCCAGTTCTTTTTCTATTGATTCTCTAAGATTGTTTGCAAATTTATCCATATTTAATTCTTTTCTCTGCTCATCTATTTTTTCTCTTTTAATTTCTTTATTCTCATCTTTTTTTATATTTTTTATAGATTCATCTTCTTTTTTAATCTCTATATTTTCATATTTTATATTATTTAAATCATTTTTAGAAGATTCATTCTCTTTTTTTTCTTTTATATCTTTTTTATAATCAAATACAGAAGAAAGATCAAGTATCCTTTTCAAATCTTCAGAAATTATTTCTTTATCTTCTTCCTTTTCACTTTGATTTATTCTAATATCTTTCTCATTTTGAATAGAATCTAACTTTTTATTATCAGTTGATAGATTGTTTGTATAATCTATTATATTATCTTTTTTATCATCTTTTATTAGTACTTTTTCTTCTTTATCCAGTTGAGATGGGTTTCTTATTAAATCTTCAACTTTATTAACATTTGTTTCAAGTCTTACATCTTTTTTTGCCAGATTTTGATTTTCATATAATAATGTCTTTTTTACTGTCACTTCAGCTGGTTTTGTTTCAATTATATTAAAAGTTTTTTCCAGAAGATGTATTCCATCCTGAACTTTGGAAAGCATTTCGCTTGATGTTGTATAAAAATCATCAAAAATAAAACTTACCAAAAGATTCTCAAATGCATAAAATGGATTTGACCATAAAGAAATTGATTTTTGAAATTCAATTATCTTCTTTGCCATTAACACCAATTTTTTAGTGCTAAAAGCATCAGACAATGGGGCTAATTTGTCAAAATCAGTAAATGCCTGATTCAAAATGTTTATATCTTCTATTCCATTTTTTAACAAAGTTATAAGTCTAATAAATTCAAGTATTTGTGTAGTTATATTATCAAGACTTAAGCCTTGATAATAAATTTCCGAACAGATCGAATATAAACCTGAAATATCCTTAGAAGCTATCTTTTCGAAAATTGTTTTAATAAAATCTAAAGAATGTATACCTAGAAGATTATATACAGTTTCAATTTTTATTTCTTTATCATTATAAGAGAGTATCTGAGATAAGATTGATAAGGCATCTCTCATAGATCCATTACCATATTTTGCCACAAGAGCAGGAACTTCATTATCATATTTCACATTATATTCTTTAAGTATTTTAACTATCTGAGTAGCAATATCGGTAATTTTAAATAATGTAAATTGATATTGTTGACATCGAGATCTTATTGTGGGCAGCACTTTATGTATTTCAGTAGTTGCAAAGATAAAAATAACATGCTCGGGAGGTTCTTCCAATGTCTTTAAAAGAGCATTAAATGCCTCTTTTGTAAGCATGTGTACTTCGTCTATAATGTATATTTTATATCTTGATTTTGTTGGAGCGTAGATAAGATTACTCTGCAAATTCCTTATTTCATCTATACCTCTATTGGAAGCTCCATCTATTTCTATGACATCTGAAGAAATTCCATTAGATATTTCGACACAATTTTCACATTTTAAGCATGGTTCATCGTTCTTGAAGTCAAGACAGTTCAACATCTTAGCTAAAATTCTTGCAGCTGAAGTTTTACCAACTCCTCTTGGTCCATAAAAAAGATAAGCATGATGGATTTTGCCATTTGTAATAGAATTAATAAGTGGCATTGTAACCTGAGGTTGACCGATAAATTCCGAGAATTTTTGTGGTCTAAACTTTAGTGTTATTATATCCTTGCTGGTAAAGGTTTTACTCTCAAAATCCTCTTTCATTTAATATAACCATTTAGTTCATTTTTTTTGTATTTCTATTTATTAAGTTTTTATAACTTTATTTGTCTAATCTTCTTTTTATATTTTTTTATTTCAAATTTTTTATATTCTATATTTTTCTTATAATTTCA
>DAOOKC010000072.1:0-8511 GCA_035385485.1 Exilispira sp. | reverse complement strand
TTATAGGTGAAGAGGATATTGAAGTTATGAATGAATACCCGCCTTTATTTGTTGATGGTTTTTAGTTGTTAAATTTCAATCAATAAAAATTCTTTATTGCTATATAATTAATTGTAATATAGACTTTAAATGTTAGGTAATTATTTAATAAATAAAATTCAAAAAGGGAAATTGAATGAGCCAAAAAATCATCAAATATGAAGAATTAAAAAGTAAGATTATTGAACTTATTCTTAAGACTTCATATGTTTTACCAGAGGATGTATATCATTGTATTGAAAATAGTATAAAACATGAGGAATCTTATCTTGGAATATCAATATTAAAAAAGTTGATACAAAATGCTGATATTGCAAGAGAAGAAAATATACCTATCTGTCAGGATACTGGAACTGCAGTATTTTTTGTTGAAATGGGTGAAGATGTTAAAATAGAAGGAGGTTTTATTAAAGATGCTATTTTTGAAGCTACCGGGCAGGCTTATGACAAAGGTTATTTAAGAAAATCTATGGTTAATGATCCTATTTTTGATAGAACAAATACTAAAACAAATCTTCCTCCAATTATTCATTTTGATTTAAATAAAACTGATAAATTAAAAATAAAATTTGCACCTAAAGGTGGTGGTGCAGAGAACATGAGTGTTTTAAAAATGTTAAAACCACTTGAAGGGGAAGATGCGATAATAAAATTTGCAGTTGAAACAGTTATCAACGCTCAGGGTAATGCTTGCCCACCTGTAATAGTTGGTATAGGAATCGGGGGAAACTTTGAAACATCTGCAATTCTTGCCAAAAAAGCACTTTTTAGAAAGATTGGAGAAAGAAATAAAAATCCAGAATACGCACAGCTTGAAAAAAAGATAAAAGACCAGGTAAATAAAACAGGTGTTGGTCCACAGGGAATTGGAGGTAGAATTACATGTCTTGATGTATTTATTGAATATTATCAATGTCATATTGCATCATTACCAGTTGCAATAAATTTAAATTGCCATGCATCAAGACATGGAGAAATTGAACTTTAAAATAATTTTGGAGAAGATAATGATAAAAATAAAAACTCCACTTAATGATAATATTATCGACAAGTTAAAAGTTGGTGATGAAGTTTTAATTTCGGGCAAAATTTATACAGCAAGAGATATGGCTCATAGCAGACTTGTTAATTTATTGGAAAAAAATGAAAATTTACCATTAGAATTAAAAGGAAATATTATTTATTATGCAGGGCCAACCCCTGCTAAACCAGAAAAAGTTATAGGAAGTATTGGACCAACTACAAGCGGAAGGATGGACATCTTTACACCAAAACTACTTGATGCGGGCTTGAAAGGAATGATAGGGAAAGGAAATAGAAATAGACAGGTCATCGAAAGTATAATAAAAAACAAAGCCATCTATTTTATTGCTATTGGTGGTGCAGGCGCATTAATATCTAAGTCAATCAAATCTTCAAAACTAATATGTTATGAAGATTTAGGTACTGAAGCCATCATGGAATTGGAAGTAGAAGATTTTCCAGCTATTGTTGCAATTGACAGTTATGGAAATAACATCTATGATATCGGGATCGAAAAATATAGAAGCTTATGATAATATTAATCTATTTTTCTGAACCCCTATTTTTTATTTTTGTGGAGTCAAAAAATATTCAATTTTCTCTTTAATTTGCTCTATAATAATCTTTTTTATTGAAAACTTAAAATCTTTATTTTTCAATTTTATTATGAGCTCTTTGACTGTTAGTATGCCCTTAATAATTATTAAAATGGTCTTATTAATTAACATGATGGATTTTTGGTAATTTTTTAAGCACATTAGTTCAAGATTGAAGAAATTTTAAAAACTTGACAATAAAATTATTTTTATTATATTGTGCATATGCACAAATTATATTATATAAAATTCATAAAAAAATAATTTAAGGTCAAAAATCTTTGTTTTAAAAGCGAAAAGTAATGAGTTAAAAGTAAGGAGACATGATTGCCTCGATGCAAGAAAAAAAGATTTTGTAGATTTTTAGATAATGAAAAAATCTATAAACCAATAGGTTATCCAATGCATAATCTAGAAATAGTTGAAATTGAGATAGATGAGTTTGAGTCTATAAGACTTTGTGATTTTGAAAACTTAAGTCAGATAGAAGCAGCTGATAAGATGCGGATTTCAAGGGGCACAGTTCAAAGATTGCTTGAAAAAGCAAGATATAAAATTCTTGATGCGTTAATAAATAACAAGATCATTAGAATTAAAAAATCATGAAAAAGGCAAATTTAAAATTATACAAAAACAAATTCATTTTATATTATAAAAAAAAGAATTTTGTAAGTATTTAAAATTGAAAAATTTAAATTAAAAAAATTATAATTAAAAATTTAATAAATAGAAAACTTATAAATAGAAAATTTATAATAAAAAAATTTCTTAATAAAAGGAGGAATTTATGAGAATTTGTATTCCATCAGCTGGTGAAAGAGGTCTTGAAGAAAAGGTTTATGATCATTTTGGAAGTGCACCATTTTACACAATTTATGATACCGAAACAAAAGAAGTTAAAGTTATTGATAACAGAAATGATCACTTGATTCATGGGCAGTGTCAAGGTCTTGCTCAGCTTGCATCCTATAAAATTGATGCTATTTTAACTTCTGGTATGGGACCAAATGCGGTCAATAGGTCCAATAGTATGGGAATTAAAGTTTATCTTTTGTCAGGGCCAACAGTTGAAGAAGCCATTAAAAATTCCGAAGAAGGAAAATCTATTGAATTAACCATCGATATGGCTTGCTCGGGTCATGGTGGGCATCATCATGAGCATCATCATGGGCATTAATATTATTTTTTAATTTTTGTCTCATTTTTTTTGCTTAAAAATATCATTATTTGACAGATATCCTTTTTTTCTCTATATTGTTTATGTAAATTTTATTGTTAAGATATTAATTAAATTAGGTAAAAGAAATATTTTGGAAGAAAAATTGATTAATTTTTTAACTGATAGTGAAATCTGGACTTCTTACAGAACAAAAATAGATCTTCTCGAACAAAATTCAGATTCAAGTAATATTATAGATGAAAGATTGAAACTTTTAAGTCATCCAAATATTATTAATCTTATAAATTCTATTGATGATTTTGAAAATCAGGTTGTCAATTCTCATAAAAAAGCTGATTTGGCATACCTTATAGATCTTGCTTCAAAAAATGGGTTTGGTTGTTGTGTTTCAAAAAATCTTGGTAAATTTCGAGGACCTGGCAAAAAGGATGATATATGCCCTTATGCAACTTTACTTATGCTAAAACTATTAAGTATTTTCCAGGATTATCATGAACATCAGATTACTATAAATTCTATAGAATCACTTCTAAACCTCTGGGAAAATAGCAAAGAAAAACATCCTTATATGTTTTATATGGGAAATGATTTTAGAAAATTAAAATTTCCATTTATATGGTATGACATTTTGCATTTAGCAGAAGTATTATCTTATTTCGAATATGCTAAAAAGGATAAAAGATTTATAAATATAATAGATACTATAATTTCCAGTAAAGATGAGAATGGCTTTTTCTTGCCTCAATCAATATGGACATCATGGAAAGATTGGGATTTTTCTCAAAAGAAAAAACCTTCTTCCTATATTACTTTTATAGTATACAGGATATTAAAAAGAGTAAACATTAAATCGATTTAAATTAGAACAAAAAATAAAATCAAAAAAATAACAAAATAGAGGTAGTAAGTATGGTATTATTAGAACTTAAGGATGTGACATTAAATAAAGATGGGAAATATTTACTAAAAAATATAAATATGGAGATCTGGGCGGGTTATGTTCATGCGATAGTTGGTCCAAATGGAGCCGGTAAATCAACACTTGCACAAACAATAATGGGGCTTTCGGGTTATAGGAATATAGAAGGGGATATACTTTTTGAAGGCAAATCTATTAAAGATTACTCGATAGACGAAAGAGCGCGATTGGGTTTAACACTTGTATTTCAGGAACCAGCAAGATTTGAAGGAATAAAGGTAAGCGATTTTATCCTGGCAGGAGCTAAAGAAAAAACAAACGATATTCTTGAAAATGCCCTTAACAAGGTCGGATTAATCCCGGGAAAATATAAGGATAGGGCTGTCGATAAAACTCTTTCAGGTGGAGAAAGGAAAAGAATAGAGCTTGCTTCAGTCTATGCAATGAACCCAAGACTTGTCCTTATGGATGAGCCGGATAGTGGAGTAGATGTAGATTCATTAAAATATATATTTGATATTATAAAGGAGATAAAAAATAGAGGTTCAACTGTTATCCTTGTTACACATAGTCCGACAGTCTTAAAACAGGCAGACCATGCTTTTTTAATCTGTGGAGGTCAAATAGTAGATAAGGGAGAAATGCACATGATGTTTGATTATTTTAATGGTAAATGTAAACCTTGTAATCATATAGGAAATCCATATGAAAAGAAGTAAATATAAATAGAAAATTAATTTCAAAAGTAAAAGATATAAATACAAATACGTTAATTTGAAAAGCAAAAGATATAAATAAAAATAAAAATAAATATACAAATTAAACTATAAATGATTGATAAATGATAAATGGTAAATAGTAAATAATTAATCATAAATAATAAATAATTGTTAAAGGGAATAAATATGACAGATGATAAAACACTACTTACTCAAATGCTAAAATCTATCGATATAGAGCAATTTTCTGAAGATATTGCACATGTTGAAATTCATGGGAATAAAGTACTTGGATTAAAACTTGTAAAAGGGTTAAAGGTTGAGTCTGAAAGTTTCGAAGATGGTATAAATGTAAAAATTATAGTTGAAAAAGATGCCCATATAAAAAATCCAGTAAGATTTTGCTTTGGGATGATACCTGAAAATGGGATTCAAAAGATAATAATAAATACCATTTTAGAGGAAAATTCATCAGCCTCTTTTATAGCAACTTGCACATTTCCAAATGCAAAAAATATACAGCATCTAATGGATGCAAATATAACATTAAAAGAAAACTCGTTTTTAAATTATTTTGAAAGACATATTCATGGTCCAGAAGGTGGTGTGACTATTGTTCCAAAGACAATGGTTTTTTTGAATAAAAATTCGAGGTTCAATACAGAATTTGAATTAATAAAAGGTTCAGCAGGAATTATTGACCTTGACTATGAGGCATATCTTGATGAAGATGCTGTGGTAAGTATGACAACAAGAATTTTTGGAAGAACAAAAGATGATATAAAAATAAAGGAAAAAGCTCACTTAAAAGGCGATAAATCTGTAGGAGTATTAACAAGCCACATTGCATTGAAAGATGAATCAAAAGCTGAGATAATAAATGAACTTATCGCAGATGGTTCATATTCAAGAGGGCATGTCGATTGTAAAGAAATAATTCAGGGAAGTGCTAAGGCTAAAGCTATTCCAATAGTTACTGTTAATAATAAACTTGCACATATAACTCATGAAGCTGCTATCGGAAGTGTGGACTCAAAGCAACTTGAGACCCTTTTATGTAGAGGTCTTACCGAAGATGAAGCGACAGATTTAATAATAGATGGATTGTTAAAATAAAAAATATTTGCATTCTGTCAAATTCGTGTTATAAATTATTAAAATAAATCAAAAACAAATAAAAGTCTTTTTCCAATATAACAAATATAACAAAATATCTTTTATAAAGAATATCTTTAAAATATAAAAATTTATTTAAATAAAAACTCTGACATAATTAAGATTAATAAAATTATTTTGGATGTTTTTATGAAATTTCGATTTGAATTAACTGGAAAAGAAATTTTTGTGTATTTTCTTGTTGTTATTCTAATTTCCATTGGTTTGAATTTATTTAACACATATACTATTAAATCAATAAGTAATGAAAAAAGTTCAAGTATTTCTTTGATTCGAGGCTTATATTTGATAATTGCTTTAATTTTATATTGGATAATTATGGCTATCTGTCAATATTATATTTGTAAAAAATCAATTGATTCATTATTTTTTAATGAATTAAAATTTAATTTCAATGGTAAACTTGATGAGTTTTTATGGATTAATATATCATCATTATTTCTTTTAATTATAACTTTATTTTTATATACTCCAAAATATATTCAACGAATGGTAAAATATTATGTAAATAATATAAATTATAATGATAATGATTTTGATTTTTATGGTAAGGCTTCAAATCTATTTGCAATAATGCTTTTTACATTTTTAATTCCATTAATTCTTGTTACAGTTATAATTATTAAATTTACCGCAAAATTAGATATAAATGAATCAATTTTGAGATTTATACTAATACCAATTGATTTTATAATCTACACCCCCTTTATTTTTTTGTTTTATAAATGGATTATTCAGATAAAGTATTTGAATTACAATATAAAATTAGATGCTAAATTCTTAAAATCAGTCTTATTCTTACTGGGTCAGATAGTTTTATCAATTATTACTTTATCTATTTATTTCCCAGTAGCTTTAATTAAAATTTACCAATATTTTTTACCTAAAATTTCCATTTCTAAAGATGAAAATATTGAGTTTCAGATTAAAACAGATTTTATAATATTTGATAGCTGGAAATATCTATGGGGTCAGATTATTTTATCTATTATAACATTAGGTATATATATTCCATGGACATATTGTAATATTTTTAATTATATTATTACAAAGATTTATATAGAAAAGAAAGTAGAATTTAATCAGACTGGTGAAATTACAAACTAAGAAGATTATATAATAAGAATCTATAATTTTTCAATATTTTCCAGTAAAATATTTATTGGTTGAGCGCCAACAAATTCTAATTTGTCATTTATAACTATTTTTGGAACAGAGGAAACATTATATTTTATAGCTAAAGGGGTAAAAGTAGAGCTTTCAATCATATCTGAGATGACATTTGGATTTTCCATTGCAAGTTTATGAGCAGTAGCAACTGCTGATGGACAATATGGACAGGTTAGAGTAACAAATACCTGGATATGTATCTTTTTGTTTATGTTTTTAATCCTTTTTTCAATATCATCCTCAATCTTTTGTTTTGCTCCAGAAACTTCAAGGCAAGCAGAAATAAAAGAATTTATCTCATATCCTGCTGGAATACCAAAAAATCTTATGCCTAAAATCGATTCTTTTTCATCAGTTATTAAGATGGCTGGAATTTTGTCAATACCATATTTTTCTGCTACATCTTTTTCATTTACAAAATCATGAACAAAAAGTTTTATCTTATCTGTTAAAGAGACAAACTCGTCTAAAAATTGTCTGTTCATTTGACAGGTCGGGCATTCAATCTCTTGAGTCCAAAAATGAATATTTATAGGGTTAATCATCTGAGAAAGAACTTGTCTAAGTTGTTCTTTTGTTTTTTCGTCGAAAAGAGCCATATTTTACTCCTTTTTATTTGATAATATATATTCACAAGCTGAAAGAGCTGCTTTTGCGCCTTCCCCTGCAGCGATAATAATCTGTTTATATGGAACAGAGGTAACATCACCGGCGGCAAAGATACCTTCTGCAGAAGTTTTGCATGCGCAATCGACGATTATCTCTTTATATTGATTAAGAGCGACAACACCTTCGAATGCTTCAGAGTTTGGTATAAGACCTATTTCGATAAATACACCTTGAACCTCAATATTAAAAATCCTATCATTTTTTAAATCATGTAGTTCAACACTTTCTACAAAGTTTTTCCCATTTATTTTTGAAACTGTATGGGAAAAAAGTGTTTCAAAGTTATTGAATTCATTTAATTTATCTAATAAAATCTTATCTGCAGTATACTTTTCAAGGTTTTGAACCAATATGACTTTTTTTGCAATCTTGCAAAGATCAATTGCTGCTTCAACTGCGGAGTTACCTCCACCTACTACTAAAACAGTCTTATCTTTGAATAAAGGTGCATCACATATTGCACAATAGGCGACTCCTTTTCCAACCAGTTCTTTTTCACCTACAACATTTAAAGTCTTCCACCTTTTCCCTGTTGAAATTATTATAGATCTTGAAAGATAAACTTTTCCATCTGAGCAATAAATCTTTTTAATCTTATCATTTATCACTTTTTCAACCACAGTATTATAAGCTAGTGAAAGTTCAAATTGTTCGACCTGCTCTTTAAATTTTTGAGCAAGCGTGTTTCCTTCAATATATTTATAGCCCATATAGTTTTCGATGGTTGCAGTTTCTGTAATTTGTCCTCCAAATTCTTTTGTTATTAAAGCCGTTTTGACACCTTTTCTAAGACAATATACAGCAGCAGTAAGGGCAGAAGGACCCCCACCAATTATTATAACATCATAAATAGTATTTTCTTCAATTGCCTTTGTCCTTTTTTCAATCTGTTCTATTACCGGAAATTGAAAATTAAAATTCATATATAATCCCTTTTATAGTATTTTTATATGTAAAAATTTTAAAAAAAGTTAAAATTATAAAAAATAAAATATAAATAAGGTAAAATATTAAAATCTA
>DAOOKC010000071.1:0-8553 GCA_035385485.1 Exilispira sp. | reverse complement strand
CTTTCATAATTTCTATTCATTAATATTTATTGTTTTTTCTATTATTCTTTTGAATATTCTATTTTTTTAAATATTTTTTTTGTTCTTTATTTGTTTCTCTTAATTAATCAAAACATAAATATCGATAGTTTTAATATTTATCATAACATAAATATCACTATGGTTGATTTTTTCATCTATTATTAACCTAAATGTCATTATAACTAGTTTTTTTAGTATATTATCAAATAAAGATCATCATAGATAATTTTTTACTTATTATTAATTCAGATATCATTATATTCAATTTTTCGTTCATTATTAAACCAAAAATCATTATATATATTTTTTGTTTATTATTAATACAAGGATTATTATAGATAGTTTTTAATTTTATTATTAGTCTAAAAATTAGTATCTATACATATCATTTTTGTAAGGACCATCTATACTTACACCTATATATTTTGCCTGTTTTTCAGTTAATTTTGTGAGATGCACGCCAAGTTTTTCAAGATGTAATCTTGCAACCTCTTCATCAAGATGTTTTGGTAGACAAAATACATCGATTTCATGTTTGTTAGTAAAAAGTTCAATCTGAGCAAGGACCTGATTTGAAAAAGAACAGCTCATAACAAATGAAGGATGCCCTTGAGCACAACCAAGATTTACAAGTCTTCCTTCTGCAAGCAAGATTATCGAATGTCCATCAGGAAATTCAAATTTGTCAACCTGAGGTTTTATAGTAGTCCTTTTAATACCTGGATAATTGATTAGTCTGTCTACCTGAATCTCATCATCAAAATGTCCTATATTACATACTATTGCACCATCTTTCATTTTAAGCATATGTTCTAATGTTATAACATCACAATTTCCTGTTGCTGTTACATAAATATCTCCATAAGGAAGAGTATCTTCAACTGTTAAGACATTATAACCTTCCATAGCAGCCTGCAATGCGCAAATTGGATCTATTTCAGTGACTATAACTTTTGCTCCAAATCCTCTCATTGATTGAGCACAACCTTTACCAACATCACCATATCCACATACTACAACAGTTTTACCTGCAACCATAACATTTGTGGCTCTCTTTATACCATCAGCTAAAGATTCCCTGCAGCCATATAGGTTATCAAATTTGCTTTTGGTAACAGAATCATTAACATTTATTGCTGGAAAAAGCAAAGAGTTTTCTTTTTTTCTTTCATAAAGCCTATGAACTCCAGTAGTAGTCTCCTCAGATACCCCTTTTATTTTTTTAGCAATATTTGTCCATCTTTTTGGATATTTTTCTATATCATCAAGTATAAGTTTTTGCATTATTGCAAGTTCTTTACTTTCAGAAGAAATCTCTGGTTTTTTACCGCTTTTCTCATACTCTTTTTCCAATCTAACAGCCTCATGTACAAAAAGTGTGGCATCTCCTCCATCATCTACTATTAAATCTGGTCCTTCTGTCTCTGAAAACAATAAAGCCTGTTTTGTGCACCACCAATATTCTTCAAGAGTTTCTCCTTTCCATGCAAAGACAGGTATACCTCTTTGAGCTATAGCTGCAGCAGCATGATCTTGTGTAGAAAAAATATTACAGGATGCCCAACGAACAGATGCACCAAGTTCCACCAGAGTTTCTATTAAAACAGCGGTTTGCAATGTCATATGAAGAGAACCAGATATCTTTGCTCCATTTAATGGTTTTTTGTCCTTATATTTTTTTCTAATAGACATAAGACCTGGCATCTCTTTTTCAGCAATATCTATTTCCATTCTTCCCCAATTAGCAAGATTTATATCCTTAACTTTATAATCCATATTTCCCCCTCAAATCCATATTACCCTCTTACTAGAAATTATATTAATTTTTAATATTTGATAATAGAAATTATCTTAATAAATATTATCTTAAAAAAGTAACTTTTCAAAAAAATATTTGCAAAAACTAAATTTTATAAAAGTTCTATGAAATAAATAAATACCAAAAATCTATGATTGCAAGTATTAAATAATTTTATTGTATTTTCAAAAATATTTCTTAAAATCATATAGGAATTACTGGAGGCAATTGTGCTTAAAAAAAAGGTAGAAGGGATAAAGATAAAAAATGGTGCTCAAACTTATTATAACTATATATCAAAAGATATTGGAGTATTTTTAGTCCATGGTTTTACTGGATCGCCTGCTGAAATGGTTCCTTTTGCCCGAAGATTTGAAGAAAAAGGATTTTCAGTTTATTGCCCAAGATTAGCAGGACATGGAACAGTTATAAAGGATTTTGAAAACTCAACTGTAGACCAATGGTATCAAAGTGCATATGACCAATATCTTGAATTTAAAAGTAGAGTAAAAAAAACATATTTAATAGGCTTATCACTTGGAGGACAGATTGCAACTTATCTATCTTATATTGTAGGTTGTGAAAAACTAGCTCTTTTGTCAACTCCTTATGATATACCCGACAAAAAGATGAAATATGCTAAATTCTTATCCTTTTTTATTAAAAAGATTAAAACAGCAGATGAAAAGCCATCAGTTTTTTCTGAGACTGGAAGTAAGCTTATGGTAAATTATAGTGATAGTCCTTATTATTATACAAAAACAATATACCAACTTTATAAAAGTTTTAAGTTTTTTCATTATTATATTAAAAAGACAAATGTTCCAATTTTCATATCTCAATCTGAGCTTGATCCAGTTTCATCATTTAAATCACCTCAAAAAATATTTAACAAATCTAAAGCCTCAAAAATTAAACAGCTAAAATACCTAAAAAAATCTTCACATGTCATAACTCTTGATTATGAAGCAGAAGAGCTTTTTTCAATGATATATGATTTTTTCTTGACAAATTAAATTTTCTGATATTTTTAAGTGGATTTAAATTATCTAATATTTTTATTAAGGATAAAAAGATGGCAGTACCAAAAAAGCGACCCTCACATGCTAGAACATTTAGAAGAAAAAGAGCGAATGAAAAAAGAGAATTAGTTACTGTTGGTGTTTGTCCAACATGTGAATCCCCTGTTTTACCACATCATGCCTGCCCTTCCTGTGGACATTATAAAGGTAAAGAAGTAAAGGTTGTATTGGAAAAGGGGAAAAAAGAGAAGAAAGAAAAGAAATAGTTAATTAAAAAACTAAAAACTTAGACAATGCAGCTATGGTATAATGTTTAAAGCATTATACTGATGCTGCATTTTTATTTTAAAAAACTTAAATTTTTATTGTGAAAAAATTTAATTTATAAAGAATTAATTTATAAAAGAATTAATTCATAAAAAAATAATTTTATTAATGTTTAGTTTATAAAAATTTAATTTATAAAAAATTAATTTATAAAAATTTTTTATAGGTTTTATTAAAAATATATTAAAAGGTCTTTATGAAAATTGCTGTTGATATAATGAGCGGAGATAATCCTGCTGAAGAATTAATTGATGGAGTCTGCCGTTATATTTCAAAATTCAAAGATGACATCATATTAATAGGTGATGAAAAAAGAATAAGAAAAAAATTACTTCTACATCCTTTTGAGAAAAGATATATAGAGATTATCCATACCGATGAAATAATTACAAAGAATGATTCCCCCACAGAAGGGTATAAAAAAAAGAAAAATGCCACTGTAACACTTGCAGCAAGGCTTGTTAAAGAGAAGAAAGCAAGTGGTTTTTTTTCTCCAGGAAATACTGGGGCTGCTCTTGTTGCTTCATTGTTTGAAATTGGTAAAATAAAAAACATTTCAAGACCCGCAATTGCTGCAGTATTACCAAACCTTACAGGTTCAACAATCCTTATAGATGCTGGCGCTAATGTTGACTGTAAACCTCATTTTCTTGTTGAGTTTGCAATTATGGCATCTGTATTTTGCAAACAGGTATTAAAAATAGAAAATCCAAGAGTTGGCCTATTGAGTAATGGTGAAGAGGATGAAAAGGGTAATGAATTCACATTAAAAGTATTCTCCCTTATTAAAAATAATGAATATATTAAAAGTTTATTTCAATTTATAGGTAATGTTGAAGGATATGATTTATTTAATGGATCTGTGGATATTGTCGTTTCAGATGGATTTACTGGAAATATTGCGTTAAAAACAGCGGAAGGTGTTTCAAAGGTCATCTTTAAGATACTTAAAGAGGAAATTCAAAAAAGTTTGATTTCAAAGATTGGTGCAATGATTCTTAAAGATACATTTAAAAAACTAAAAAAAAGAATAGATGCAAATGAATATGGTGGCGCACCACTTTTAGGGATAGATGGAAATGTAATTATTGGACATGGTTCGTCTAATGCAAAAGCCACTTTTAATGCATTAAGAACCCTCAGATATATGGATCAATTTCAACTTCACAATCATCTTGAGCAGACTTTTAAAAATAAAAATCTTATAAAAAATCCTGATTAAAACTTAATGAGTATTTCATGCTCTAATTTCATTTTTTGTTATATTATCTTTATATTATCTTTATACTTTTTTTTATATTTTTTTTATTTTTTTTATTTTAAAGTCCATATTGCAAAGGTTGTTAATAAAATTTTTGTTGATTATTTTTTATATTCCTGTATTTTCTGTTTGACCAGGTGGTTAATAAAATTTGTTATGTAAAGTTATAAAGTGTTAACAGCATATACTGGTCTTCCTTAATTTTTGGAGTAGTTTATGAAAGTATTTCTTTTCCCAGGTCAGGGAAGTCAATTTTCTGGCATGGCTAAAAAACTTTATGATAATTATAATGATGCAAAAGACTACTATGAAAAGGCAAAAAAGATAGTCGGGGCTGAAGTCGTAGAACTCGGCTTTGATGCAGATGAAGAAACATTAAAATTAACTCAAAATTCACAGGTTACGATCTTTCTTTATAGTTATATACTTTTCATATCACTTGCCAACTTGGGTAGAATAAATGTTGAAAAAGATGATATTTACATGGGGCATTCTCTTGGAGAAATTACTGCCTTAGCAGCTAGTCAAACCTTAAGTTTTGAAGATGCAGTAAAATTTGTTAGATTTCGTGGCGAAGCCATGGGAGAAGTCAAGGTAGATGAACCAATTATGGCTGCTCTTCTTAAACCTGATATTAATAAAATTTCTCAGGTATTTGAAGAAGAATTCAAAGATAAATTATTTATAGCAAACTTAAATTCACCTTCTCAGGTAGTAGTATCGGGACTTAAACCAGATTTCGATAACTTCAATGCAAAATATCAAAGAACATTATTTTTAAAATCAATTCCATTGAAAGTTTCAGCTCCTTTCCATTCTCCTTTTATGAGACAAGCAGAATTAAAAGTAGCAAATGAAATTCAAAAATATAAAATGAACATCGAAAAAGCAGGTTTTGTCATTTCAAATAAATATGCTAAACCTTATGAAAACTCTGAATCAGCTATTAAAAATACCATATCAAGTTCAATAACATCTCAGGTTAGATGGATTGATTCTATTTTATATGTAAAGACAAAAGGTTATAAAAACTACTTAGAAATTGGTCCAAAATCGATATTAATTCCTTTTGTCAAAGAAATTGATACAGAAGCAATTGCTCAAAGCTTCATAGATTAAATTTTAGTTCTTTTCAAACTAAGGAGGAAAAAGATGAAAGTAACTTTTGAAGAACTCAGAGATTTATTAGTAGAAAAACTTGGTGTTGAAAAAGATTCTATAACAGAAACTTCTCATTTCGTAAATGACCTTGGTATCGATTCACTCGAACAGGTTGATTTGATGATGGAACTTGAAAAAAGATATCAGATTTCAATACCAGATGAAGATCTCGAAAAATTAAGTGATGTTAAAGGTTTACTAGAATACCTTAACATGAAACTCGAAAGCAAATAATGTTTATTAGTTTTTGAAAAGATAGCAGAGGTCTTCCTCTGCTTATCTATTTTTAGGAGGAATAATGTTAAGAAGAGTTGTTGTCACTGGTTTAGGTTTGATTAACTGCCTTGGATCAACTGTTGAAGAGCAATGGAAAAATCTTATTGAGGGGAAATCAGGGGTAGAAGTTCTAAATATTCCTGATATAGATAAAAGTGATGTTAAGATAGGTGGTAAGATTAAAGATTTCAACCCTGCTTCTTTTCTTTCACCAAGAGATATAAGACAATATGATCTTTATACCCAATATGCCCTCTGGTCTACCGAAAAAGCTATAGCTGATTCGGGTATTTTAAATTCTGAAATAGATAGAAACAGGTTTGGAATTATTTTTTCTTCAGGTATAGGTGGACTTTTATCCCTCTTAGAAGCTCATGAAGGATATATTAAAGAAGGGCAAAAATATATAAACCTATACACTATTCCAAAGATGATTGCAAACATTGCTGCAGGTATTATTGCCATGAAATATGATCTTCATGGAGTTTCATATTCAATCGTATCTGCCTGTGCATCTTCTGCACATGCGATTGGTGAGGCTTTTAGAAAAATACAATGGGGTGAGATTGATTATGCCATCGCAGGCGGTTCAGAAGCTTCATTAATTCCATTTGCTCTGGCTGCTTTTTCAAACATGAAGGCTGTATCAAAAAATAATGAAGATCCAAAAGGTGCAAGTAAACCTTTCGACATTAAAAGAGACGGTTTTGTCATGGGAGAAGGAAGCGGTACTATAGTTTTAGAAGAGTATGAAAAGGCAAAGGCTCGTGGTGCTAAAATTTATGCTGAAATCATTGGTTATGGAGCTTCTTCAGATGGATATCATCTTACTGCTCCTCATCCAGAAGGTTTAGGCGCTGTTCAATGTATGAAATACTGTATTAATGATGCAAAAATTAGCCCCGATAAAATAGATTACATCAATGCTCATGGTACAGCAACACCTGTTGGAGATATTGCTGAAACAAAAGCAATTAAAAGTTGCTTTGGCGAACATGCTAAAAAATTAGCCATTTCATCTAACAAATCGATGATTGGTCATCTTCTAGGAGCAGCTGGTGCAGTCGAACTTATAAATACTATTTTAACAGTTTATAATGATATAATCCCTCCAACTATTAACCTGAATGATCCAGATCCCGAATGCGATCTTTTCTATGTCCCAAATAAAGCAATTGAAAGAAAGGTTAATTATGCCCTTTCGAATTCTTTTGGCTTTGGTGGACAGAATGCTTCAATAATAGTTAAAAAATTTAATTAAGAATCTTTACATTTTTCTAGATATATGATTACTTAGATTTGATATGGATTTTGATAAAAAAATTTTACAATTCCTCAAAAAGCATGATTTAGATAAGGAAAAAGTAGATATTTATACTAAGGCTTTGATTCATAGATCATTCAGTCATAAAACCGATTTGAACAATGAAAGATTGGAATTTTTAGGTGATGCTGTCTTAGAATTTATTGTTACTGATTATCTTTATCGAAATTTTAATGATTTTGACGAAGGCAAACTTTCTCAGATTAGAAGTATTATAGTTAGCGCAAAGTATCTTTCGAATTTCGCACAGGAATTGGAGATAGATAAGATTTTGGTCATTGGTAAAGGTGAAGAGATAAATGGTGGAAGAAGGAAAAAATCTATTCTATCAGATGCCATGGAATCTTTAATTGGAGCAATATATATTTGCGATGGTCTTGAAAAGGCAAAAGAATTTTGCATGAATTTTATAGAAAAAAATATTGATTCTTTAATTGATTCTGAAGAATTAAAAAATCCAAAGTCTAAAGTCCAAGAAATTTCTCAAAAATTATATGGCTCTCTTCCTGTCTATGAAGTTATAAAAGAAGAAAAGAAAAATGGTGAAATCTATTATATTATGAATTTAAAAATCAAAGATTTAAGTTTTGGTCCTGTTAGAATGAATTCAAAAAGAGATGCCGAACAGGCTCTTGCAAAAATGGCTTTAGAGCATTTTGAAAAATCATAATATCTTTTTTAATATTTATTATTTGCTAATATTTATTAATTTTATAAAGGATATTTACTTGATTTTTTTAGTAAAAATTTTTTGAACTAATTTTCATAAAATTTATTTTAAGATTTTATTTATAAATCAATAAAATGATCTTAAATCGCGATAGATCAATTTTGAAAATGACAAAATTTTTGAAAATGATAAAATTTAAGTGTTAAACTATTTTTTAAAAAAATGTTTAAATCAAGATTAAAATATAAAACAGGATAAGGCAGTAAATGGTTTATCAAATTTATTCACAACTTAAATCTTCCATAATAGAAAGTATATTAAAATCTAATAAAATAAGATATCCAGCTATTTTAATAGTTGGTCCTTCGTCTGTGGGAAAAAGGATAACATCATACCATATAGTTAAAAATATCTTTAATCTTGATTCTTGTTTAAGTGTTTTCTATCTTCAAAACTTCTGTTATCTTTCAAAAAATTTTCCTTTTGATGAGCTTTCGTTTTTGCTTTCGCAGATAAACGAAACTGAAAGCCAACTTGTAGATAAAAAAGTAGCATTTGAAAAACTTAAGTTTATATTAGCAAGGTTTTTATCTACATTTGTTTATAGAATTTCTGAAATAGATGAAAAATCCATAGATTCAAGTTTTTATGAGGATGCATCATATATTTTTTATAAATTAAAGACAATAAGAT
>DAOOKC010000070.1:0-8660 GCA_035385485.1 Exilispira sp. | reverse complement strand
ATTTTATAGATAATACAACCTGGGATCCAGATGGAAATGGTAAATATGAAGACTATTATGAAAGTTCCTCAATATCTAAAGATACAACTACTCAAATACCAGTTCTTAAGATGAGAAGAACTTTGTTTAACGAATCTATTAATGGTATCGTGAAGCTTTCTGGTAATGGTGTAAATGGATATAAAGTTGTGGTAAAATATAAGACAAGAAATGGTGTTTTAACTCAAAAAAGCACAAGAACATATACCTATTATCCAAATGACCAGGTTTCTGTTACTGGTTACTTTGAAATTACAAATCTTGAACTTGCTCCTGATGGTACAGAAGGAACTCAAAATTATCAACAAGTTGTAATAGAAATATATGACCCATTAGATTCTCTTCAAAAAAGTCTAAATTTTAAGGTCTATGAAAATTCAGATAATTACATAGAGATAGATCTTCCTTAAAACTAAGTTTTTAGTAAATTTAGAAAAATTTTGGGAAAATTTTTTTATTAAATTATGATTAAAAAAAGATTAAAAAAAATTAGATTAACTTCAATTTTAATTATTTTATTTTTCTTATTTTTTATTTTTACATCATTTGAAAATGAAAAGAAGTTTGATTTGCAGAATTTAATAGATTATGCGCTTAATAACAATAGTGAAATTACTCAATATGATTTAGATATAAAAAAAGCAGAATTTGATCTTTCTATTGCAAAGGCTAAAAAATTTCCATCAATTTCACTTTCTGTAAGTTTAAGCTATCTTACTAACCCTATAGGTCCAATCTCAATAACAGCAGGGCAATTTGGTTCAATTTCAACTGCGAATGGAGATATATTAATTCCACCCGAAGATATGATAATATATCAAGGGATGGAGAATACTTTATACCAGTTTAAAATAACTATCGACCAACCTATTTTTACATGGGGGAAAATAGATAATGCCATAGAAGTTTATAAACTTTTAGTCGATGCGGCAAAGTTTAAAAAGATAGAGAAGATTGAAGAGATAAAAACAAAAATCAAAATATATTATCATAGCCTATATTATCTTGATAAAATAATAGAAACTTTAAATATACAACGAGAAATAGTAGAAAGGATGGTCAATATTTCAAAGCAAAGTTATGAAAATGGATTTATAACTTATTCTGATTACTTACAAAGCATTGTAGCCCAAAAAGAATTTGAATTTAACTTTGCTAGAGTTGTAAGCGAAAGAGAAAAAGCTATAAATGATATTAAATATCTTTTAAACTATCCAATGGAAAAAGAGTTAAAAATTGACTATTCTGATTTTGAAGAAAAGTTGAAAAATCAACAGATCATATTTTATAATATACCTGAAAACACATATGAAATTGCATTAGAAAATAATATACAACTAAAACAGCTTCAGATATTTAAAAAAGTAGTTGAAAAACAGTTTGAAATAATAAATGCTTCGGGCTATTTTAAACCTGATATTGGTTTAAGGGTAGAAATTTCATATTATGGTCCTAGATTTCCTATATTTGAAACAGGTTGGTTTACACAGGATGATTATAATATCACAATTTCACTTGGACTTTCCGCCCCTATTTTTGACGCGGGAAGCATAGATGCAAAAATAAAACTAGCTAAAAATGAAATTGCTAAAATACTCATTCAGATTGACAATGCATATCAGAATATTTCAAATCTTCTAACATCAATAAAACTCAAATGTGATGTAAATAAAGCAAAAATACAATACTATCTCTCCAAAATAGAAGCAGATAAAGAATTGATTAAAACAAAGCAAAATGCATTTGAAAGTGGGGAGATTGACGAAATAGAATACTTAAAAATAAAATCCAATCTTTATACAGATTTAATATCACTTTATCTTGAATCTATCGATTACTATACAAATTATTTCAGTATAGAGTCAATTTGTGGTATAGAGTTTTAATTCAATCCTGAGTAAAAAAACTACTTGATCATCTATTACTTTAACTGTGATATAGCTTCTTTTAACTGAGTTTTTAATTTTTCAATATCTTCAATTTTTGGAATATAGTTGCAGGAAAAGGATGGTAGCATCTTAAATCCGATAGAACTTAATATCTTATCTACATCACCAATGCTTTGTCCCCCCCAACCATAAGAACCAAAAGCAAAACCAATTCTATTTTTTGGAGCAAGACCTTTCATATAAGTTAAAAATCCAGAAACTGTTGGTAGAATATTAGAGTTTAAAGTTGGGCTTCCTACAGCTATATACTTTGCTTCAATTAATTTTGTAATTATATTTGAATTGTTATTAACCTTTAAGTTTAATAAATCAAAAGGAATATTAAGTTCTTCAAATACTTCAGCTATGGCATAGGCAAGTTTTTTAGTCGATTCCCACATTGTATCATAAATAATCACTGCCCTTTCATCTACTTCATTTTTCGACCATTTATTGTATTTTGAAACAATTTCATCTATATAACTATTCCATATCAATCCATGACTTGGGCAGATCATATCTATTTCTATTTTAGAAGCCATTTCCATAACTTTCTGAACCTGACCACCATAAGGTAGAACAATATTTGCATAATACTTTTTAGCTTCTTCAAATAATATTTCCTTTGGAAAATCCTTTGTAAATCTTTCATAGGATGCAAGATGCTGACCAAAAGCATCTTGAGAAAAAAGTATCTTTTCATCTTTAAGGTATGTGCCCATATTATCAGGCCAGTGAACCATTGTTTCCATTATAAAAGATAAACTATATTTACCAATATTTAAAGTATCACCTGTTTTAACAACATTATAAGAAGAAATACCTGGAAAATGTTTTTGTAAGCCTTTTTCTCCGAAACTTGAAGTTATTATTTTTGCGTTGGGAGTAAGTTTTAATAACTTTTCAAGACTTCCAGAATGATCCATCTCTACATGCTGGGCAATGATATAATCTATCTTTTCTGGATTTATTACACTTGAGATTCTACCAATCATCTCATCGAAAAGATAATGTTTGACTGTATCAATTAAAACAACTTTTTCGTCAATGATAAGATAAGAGTTATAAGTAGAACCTCTTTCCGTCGTATAACCATGAAAATCTCTTAAATCCCAATCTATACCACCAACCCAATAAATATTATCTTTAATCTTAAAAGCCTTCATACTTACTCCCATTTTCAATTAATATTAAAAAAGATTAGAATCACACAAAAAGATAAGAAATTAAATTAAAATGATTAACCTTCTTCTTTTTCAAATTGATCTTTTGAAGCGCCACAAACAGGGCAAACCCAATCTTCTGGAAGATCTTCAAAAGCAACATTATCATTTTCTGCAGGATCATATACATAGCCACAAACCTGGCAAACATATTTGTCATTTTTAGCCATATTTCCTCCAATTACTTACGGCTTACATAAAAAATATAATTTGAATTTGTTATTTTGACAAGAGCGAATTTTAAAAATTATTCTTTCTTCTTGATAAAATAAATGCTGCAAAAGGGATTCCTATTATAGAAGATACAAGACCAGCTGGAAGTTCATATTTAAAAAACATTCTTGCTACACTATCTACAAAGCAAGTATAGGAAGCCCCCCATAATATTGCTACGGGCAATAGTTTTCTAAAATCATTAGATGTCTTAAATCTTGCAAGTTGAGGGATAACTACACCTATCCATCCAATTATTCCGCAAATACTGATTGCAGCAGAAGTTGCGATTGTAGTAGTTATAAGCACTATAAGTTTAAGCAAAATAGGGTTTTCACCTAAAGATCGAGCATGAATGTCGCCAAAAGCTAAAATATTTAATTTCCATGATAACATTATTAAATTTATTGAAGAAAACAATATTAAGAAAAATGGTATTATCAATGATTTTTCTGTAACATTAACAAATGAACCCATAAGCCAATAAACTATTGAAGGAAGCTTTGCTAATGGATCTGCAATTAATTTTATATACATTGTTAATGCAGCAAAGAAGTTACCAATTAAAATACCACCTATTATTATTGATATTGAACCTTTCGACTTAAAAAAATAGGAAAATAAAATAGCAAGCAAAAAGGCTATTATTCCACCGAAAAAAGCAAATATTTGAAGATATAGACCGCTTAAACCAAGAATAATTGCAATTGATGCAGTAAAACCTGCTCCATTGGAAATACCCAAAAGATATGGGGATGCCAGTGGGTTATCAAAAATCCCCTGAAGCACAGCACCACTTATCGATAAGGCTGCTCCGACTAATAAAGAGGCGACTATTCTAGGAATCCTTATCTTTTTTATTATTAAATAATTTATCTCATCATAATCTTTTGAGAAAAATACCTTAAAAACATCTATTAAAGATATTTTTTGTTGGCCGGCAAATATAGATAAAAAGATAATCAGTAAAAACCCAATTATAGAAATTATTATAAGAAATTTATAGTCTTTAGACATAATAACAAGCCTTATTCCAAATATAAGATAAAACCTTAAGTAAAAATATATGATAAAAACTCAAAGTTACATCCTGAAAAAATACTCGTCACAACTTTCCCCTTTGATTCTTTTGATAGGATATTCGTAAAGATCACTTAAATTTTTCTCTATTAAAACATCTTCTGCTTTTCCTATTGAAAATATTTTCCCCTCTTTAAGTAAAAGTACCCTATCAGATATTCTTAAAACATGATTGGGATCATGCAATGATACAATTATGGTTCTTTTCTGTTTTGAAATTTTTTTTATTACTTCCAAAATTTTTGATTGATTTTTAAAATCTAAAAAAGCTGTGGGTTCATCGAAGATTAGTATTTTGGCATCATCTATAAGACTTCTTAAAAAGAAAACCATCTGAATCTCACCACCACTTAGTTGCTTTAAGTTTTTATCTTTTAAGTATTCATATCCAAATTCCTCTAAAAGTGATAAAGCTTTTTGATAATAAATCTTAGAAGGAAATTCGAAAAAACCAAGTGATGAATTTATCCCCATAACAATTGTATCAAGCACATTAAAATCAAAAGTGGTCAATGGATTTTGAGGAATGTAATGTACCTTTTTTGAATATTGTCTTATGCTAAATTCATTTATATTTTTACCATCGAGATAGACAGAACCAGCATCTGCTTTATTTATTTTTGCAATTATTTTTAGAAGAGTAGTTTTACCACTTCCATTTGGACCTAAAATACATAATACTTCACTTTCGAAGATTTTAAATGAGATATTTTGTAGTTCAAAATATTTATCTTTATCTATTATTTCTGTCTCAGATTTTATTTTATTATGAATATAGTCTTTTTTTTCTTTTTTTTTATATGAAAAATATAGATTTCTAACTTCTATTAATGGCATAACTATTTAATTCAATATTATAAAATTAAAAATTATTTTTTTAAAATATTTTTTTCCTATTTTTATCAACTTTAACATACACTTAATTTATATTAAACTATCCGTTTATAAGAATTAAAGTGTTTTTTTATAAGAATTAAACTATTTGTTTATAAAAATAAAACTATTCTTTTATAAGAAACTTAGAAATATCCTCATCATTCAGTTCAAGATCATATATTATTTTGTAAAGGTTTTTTATAGTATCATTAAATTCTAAAATAGTATTAAAACCTAAAATATATCTTAAATAAGAAATACCCGCAATCATTTCAAATGAGGGCAAGTCCCAAGAAAGTATAAATGATGGTATTCTATAGATATTACCATTCTTAACCGCATTAATTTTTGAAAATCTTGGATCATTTTTTATCTGATCAACATTTTCAGAAGTATATTTTGAAAGTATAATATAATCAGGATTTAGTTTTATAAGGGTTTCAGGGTTTATATCAACTTTAAACTGACTATAACTTTCTGTTGCAAATATTCCACCTGCTAAATTAACCAGCCATTTTTGAAAAGATGAAGAACCAAATGTCCTTAAAATATTGCTACCTGCAACATAAACCTTTGGTTTAACTTTGTTTTTATTTTTATCATTGTCACTATAAAATTCATTAAGCTTAATTGAAACAAATTTAGATATTTCAGCAGCTCTTTGCTTTTTATTAAAAATTTCAGCAATAAAGTTAAGTGAACCAATAAAAGCCTGATCATTTTCAACTTCTATTTGAATTAATGGTATTTTAAGATCCATAATCTTATTTATGTCGGGTCTTCCTATTTGAGATATAATTAAATCGGGCTTTTTTTCTATTAGATTTTCAAAAATAACATTATTTCCAGAAAAACTGCTTCCCCAGCTTCTTTGTTCAGGTATAATTCTTATAAATCCATCTCCTATCAAGTTTGTTCCATATTGAGCATCAACAAGTAAATCTTTAAGTCCAAGACCTATCATTATCTGAGTAGAAAAAGGATCTAATGTAATAACTCTTTCAATTTTTTCAGGAAGTTTTACAGTGTTTTTAGCCATGTCTACTATTATTTTATTTGATTGCATAAAGGAAAAGAAAATAGAAAACGCAATGAATAAAATAAAAATGACTGATAGTTTTAATCTCATAAAATTATCCTCTTTTTTATAAATTTCATAAAATTAAAAAAAATTTATATAAAATCTGAATTAACAAACATCAATAAGAATTATAATTATTCAAAAAAATTAATCAATTTGAACTTTTTATAATAAATTGTATATTTTTTATAGATGGTTTAGGAAAATTAATTAAAAAGTAAAGAATATGTGGTGAATTTTATGGAATTTAAAACTTCAGCAGCCATTCAGGTTATACCTATTGGTATTTCTGATAAAAATCAAATTTATGAATTTGTCGACCATGCAATAAATTTAATAAAAGATTCTGGATTAAAATATCTTGTTACTCCGTTTGAAACAGTCATAGAAGGTGATATCTCTAAAATCTTATCTTTAATAGAAAAAATAAATAATTCTCTTTTAACTGAAGGCTTACAAACAATTTGCATCAATGTTAAAATCTGGAGCGGAAATATTGGAACTATAGAGGAAAAACTTGAAAAATATAAAAATTAAAAATTTAAAAAATATAAATTATTAAAAAAAAGTTATTAAATAATTAAAAAAACCTGGAGGTAATATGAACAAAGAATATTTTCTATATTTTCTACTCTTTTTTTTAATATTTATTTTTATTTTTAGCTTTTTTTCTTTTGTTAATACTACTAATGCCGACGCAAGCATACAGATTAGTGAAGGCACATTGAATAAGTTTTTAGCTGCAGTTGGAGATCTTACAAATACAGAAAAATTTAATATTTTAGGACTTTCTGGCACTTATACCTGGCTTGTTCAAAATCCTCAGATTAAACTAACAGGTGGTAAGGCTCAATTCACGGGCGATGTAACCATTACTATAAATCCAGGTAATATTGTTACAAAATCAAATGCCAATGGCGAAGTTAGCGTTAATTACGACATAAATACAAATAAGATTCAAATCAGAGTTACAAAAGCCATAGTTGAAATAAAGACAAAAATAATGGGAAATATGGTAAAAATTGCAGAAATTGATCTTGCAAAATATTATCAGATAGCATTTGATTTTCCAGGACCAAAACCTTTTGAAAGTTCGGTTGATGTCAAAATGCCTGATGGCAAAATTAAAAAGATAAAAATAGATTTTATTCCAGTTTTGACTATAATTGATGGCGCAGTTGTTGTTGGTTCTGAATTAAGATATAGCCCAATTAATTAATTGTCATTTATTTTTATCATTTAATATATTTTTTTTTATTTTTTATTTTTATAATTTGATGATTTTATAATTTTATAATGTTAATAATTTTTTGTTTAACTTTTTTATTTTAATTTTCATTTTTTTATTTTTATTTTTTATTTTTAAAAGAAGTTGGGTTATATCATAAAGGGAGGTAAAGATGTTTACTACATATAATAACATAGATATCATTCCAATACCTTTTAAGTTTGTTAATACTTATTTAATTAGCCATAAATCTAAATATTATCTTGTTGATACTGGCTACCCTAAAGATTACTTAAAGCTTTATAATAAAATTTCTCTCATTACTTTAGATCAAGAGCTTTCAAATTTAAAAGCAATAATAATAACACACCATCATTCAGATCATACTGGTGGAATTTTTTACTTAAAAAAAATAAATCCCGAAATTAGAATAATTGCTCATAAAAATTGTTTTGAAAACCTAAAAAAAGGTTCTAATAGTAATGATGAAAAATATTTTACATGTTCAAAAACAATACAAAGGCTCACTCGACTTTCTCATAAATTATTTAAAAATTCAGGAAGATTTGAGCCTTATACAAAAAAAGATACTGATATAGAAATATCTGACAAAGATTTATTTTTAAATCTTGAAGAAGATACTTTCTTTGATGAAGGATCTTTTGAAAAATATAAAAATCAACCTTTTATTAAGATATTTTATACTCCAGGTCATACAGATGATTCAATCTGCATTAAAATAGATGATCATATTATAGTCGGAGATACTTTAGCTTCAAGTTTCAATATTTTTGGAAACAGATATCTTCCAATTATCTTTAATGATTTGAAAATATTATATCAAAGTTGGGAAAAAATATTGAAAGAAGATGTAAATACTATTATACCCTCTCATGGTGATTCGTTTGATAAAAATGAAGTTGCAAAAAATATAAATTATTTTAAGAAAGCTTATAAAAGCTGCTTCGCAAATAATGAAAATGAGTTATGAT
>DAOOKC010000069.1:8278-8784 GCA_035385485.1 Exilispira sp. | reverse complement strand
AAGAAAAGATGGAAGGCTTGTTGGTGGTTTTTATGGTGTTTGCATTGGCTCAATATTTTTTGGAGAATCTATGTTTCACCTAGAACCTGATGCATCAAAATTTGCATTTGCAAAATTTGTAAAGAAATTAATTGAAAAAACCAATATAGATTTAATAGATTGCCAGGTTTATACAGATTATCTTGCAAGTTTTGGTGCAAGACTGATTTCAAGAAAAGATTACTTAACTTTACTAAAAGAAAGAATAGATAAAGATAATAAAATAAATAACTGGAATGATCTTTTATAATCTTATTTCAACTAAGCCTAACTTGACCATTTAACTATTTTTAAGTATATTTATTATGTAATATATTTATTATGTAAAAAAATACATAAAATAGTAAGTTAAATATTAGCTGCTAATCAACAATAATAAAAAACATAAAATATATACAAGCTATAGTATATCAAAAAACAAATAAATAGGATTAAAATTATGAGTACAAAACTTGTAGAAATTGATA
>DAOOKC010000069.1:0-8268 GCA_035385485.1 Exilispira sp. | reverse complement strand
GCCTCTTTTCCCTGGTATTTTTATGCCAATTGATTTAGAACTGGATGATGATTTATTAAAGTTAAAAGAACCTTTAGAAAATAGCACCTATCTTTGTGCCTTATTATTAAAGGATTTGGATAAGGAATTTACCGAAGATAATCTTTATGATGTTGGTGTTGCAATAAAAGTATTAAAAAGAAGTTTTATAAGTTCAAATGTTGTATCTATGCTCTTTTATGCATTAAAAAGAATCAAGGTAAAAAGATTTTTGAAAGATGAAAAAGGGATTTTACAAGCTGAGATTGATTTTATAGAAGATGATTTTGATCCAAATGATCCTGAAATAAGGGCATATCAGGCGACCATAATTGATATGGTTAGAACTTTGGCTGATCAAAATCATTTTTTCTTACAAAGGGTTAAAGCTACTGTTTTTAATGCTGATTCACCTTCTAAAGTTGCAGATTTTACGGCATTTGTACTTGATTTAAATAGGGAAGAATATCAAAAAGTACTTGAAATTTTTGATATCAAAAAAAGAATGCATAAAGTCATTGAACTACTTCGAAATCAGATGCAAATCGCAGAAATCCAGCAAAAAATTCATGATCAGATAAACGAAAAAATTGCAAATCAACAAAGAGAGTTTTTCTTGAGGGAACAACTTAAAGCAATAAAGAAAGAACTTGGAATTTCTGGAGATGAAAGAAGCTTTGAGATTGCTAAATTTAGAAAACTTTTGAAAGAAATGAAATTTGAAGGAGAGATCCTAGAAAAAGTCGAACAGGAAATTGAAAAACTTGAATTCATGGAACCACAAAGCTCAGAATATGCAGTTATTAGAAATTGGCTTGATTTAGTTTTTTCACTACCCTGGAAAAAAGAAAGCAAAGAATCTATAGACTTAAAAAAAGCTCAAGCAATACTTGAAAAAGATCATTATGGTTTAGAAGATGTTAAAAAAAGAATTCTTGAATTTTTAGCAGTTAGAAAACTCAATAAAGAGATAAAAGGATCTATAATATGCCTTGTTGGACCTCCAGGTGTCGGAAAAACTTCTTTAGGTAAATCTATTGCTAAGGCTATGAATAGAAAATTTCACAGGTTTTCTTTAGGTGGCATGAGAGATGAGGCAGAAATAAAAGGACATAGAAAGACTTATGTCGGTGCTATGCCAGGAAGAATTTTATCTGCCCTTAAAATAGTCAAGACAAAAAACCCTGTTATAATGCTTGATGAAATAGACAAACTCGGTATTTCATATCAGGGAGACCCTGCAGCTGCTTTACTTGAGGTTTTAGACCCAGAGCAAAATTTTGAATTTAGAGATAATTATCTTGAAATTCCTTTTGACCTATCTCATATCTTTTTTATTACTACAGCAAACACTTTAGACACTATTCCCCGTCCACTTTTAGATAGGATGGAAGTAATTAGACTTTCAGGTTATATTGACGAAGAAAAATATGAGATTGCAAAAAAATATTTGATTCCAAAGCAACTTAAAAAGCATGGTCTTAAAAAAGATGATGTTATATTTGGAAAAGAAGAACTTTTATATTTAATAAACAACTATGCAAGACAAGCGGGAGTTAGAGACCTTGAAAAAGAGATAGAAAAGATCTGCCGAAAAGTAGCTACAAAAATTGCATTAAAAGAATCATACAATAAAAAACTTACTGAAGAAGATATTAGAGCATATCTTGGTGTTCCAAAGATCAGAGATGATGAACTTATAAAAATAACAAAACATGGTTTAAGTATTGGACTAGCATGGACAGAACTTGGCGGTGCTACTTTAGTAATTGAATCTTTAAATATACCAAACTCAAAAGGATTTAAGCTCACAGGACAACTTGGAGATGTAATGAAAGAAAGCGCAAATATAGCTCTTTCTTATGTAAGAAGTGTTTGTGCAAATTATGGCGCAGATCCAAAATTTTTCGAAGATAATGAGATACATATTCATATTCCAGAGGGTGCAACGCCTAAAGATGGTCCATCTGCTGGTATAACATTGGCGACTTCCCTTTTATCTTTGGTTACTGGTAAAAAGATACGTGAAAAAGTTGCTATGACGGGCGAACTTACCTTGACTGGTAGGGTTCTTGGTATTGGTGGTTTAAAAGAAAAGATAGTCGCTGCAAGAAGAGCAAAAATTGAAGAAATAATCCTGCCAAAAGAAAATGAGGTCGATTTTGATGAAATACCTCAATACTTGAAAGAGGGAATAAAATTTCACTTTGTAGAAGATGTAAATGAAGTATTTAGTATAGTTTTCCCAAAAGATTCCTTTAATAATCAATCTCAAAAATAGATTTAACAAACCAATCCATATATAGCAGGTCATTAAGACCTGCTCTTTTTTTATTCAATATCTTAAGTTCGCCATTATTTGAATATATAGGACCTGTAAAAGGTTCAAAACTTACTAAAGGATCTTTCATCTGGTTATATCTTAACATTATATATTCATATAAATCAATTTCTGACCAATCTAATCTAATTTTTTTATTTTTAAGTTTTTCAATGGCTTCATAAGATATCATATCACTATAATTTTTCCCTAAAATTGCAGCATTTGAATTAGCGAACCAATAATGTAATTTTAGATCAATCTTTTTAGAAATGATTTTGCTAAATAAATTGATATATAATAAACCCCAATTGACCAGTTGCCCTGAAACAATTACATCTTTACCAAATCTATCCATCGGGGAATAATGACTGAAAGTATAAATCTTTTTACCAGTTTTTTCATAATATGCCTGACAGGTCTGTGGGACCGAAGAACTATCTTCTGTATATATTATAATATCAATACCCTGATCTATCATTTTTTGTACAACATTTGATGTTTTCTCTGGTGAATACCAGGAATTCAACCAATAAACATATACTTTTGCATCTGGTCTTGCTTCATTTAAGCCTATAGTAAATGCATTAATATGTCTTATCAATTCTGGTATCTTATAACCACCAATATAACCTATCTTTTTTGTTTTTGTAAGCCCACCACTGATTAGCCATTCAAATAATAAATCTGATATAAATCGACAAAATAAGGAAGAAGATTTTTTTTAATTTTAAATCCTGCACATGAAAGAAAAATAATATCTGGATATTTGTCTGCTAAGTCAATGACATAATGATCATAGCTATAACTAGTAGAAACTATTACTTTACATTTTTCCCTTTCTATTAAATCTCTAACAACATTGTTAAATTGATCTGGAGAAACATTTTCTCTATAAATTGTATCAATATTTTTAAAATAATTCTTTAATTGTATTCTTCCAGCTTCATGAGCATAAGTCCAACCAAAATCCCCTATTGTATCAATATAGACAAAACCAGCTTTTAACTTTTTTGTAAATTTAGATAATAAAACCTGTTGATATATTATTACAGCAATTAATAAAATTAATAAAAAAAGAATTAAAATGGTTTTAATCTTTTTTTTCAAATTAATATCCTACTTTTTTTGATTCTTGAATTCTTCAACTATTTGACATGAAGCTGATGCTCCAATTCTGTCAACTCCATGTTCTATTAATTCTTTTACAAAATCATAAGTTTTGACTCCACCAGATGCCTTAACTTTTCTATCCCAGAAGATCATCTTCATAAGAACAATATCTTCTAAAGTAGCTCCCTTATCAGAAAAGCCAGTAGAGGTCTTTATAAAATCAGCTCCCGCACAATATGATAAAATTGAAGATACTATCTTTTCTTCAAATGTAAGATAAGATGTCTCTAAAATAACTTTTAGACATTTATCAGAGCAAATCTTTTTAAGGCTAAAAATTTCATCAAATACATATCTATATTGTTTATTTTTAAGCATTGAAAAATTTTGAACCATATCTATTTCATCAGCATTAAAAGAAAGAGATCTTAATGTCTCTTCTTCTTTTGTTGTAGAAAAAGTATACCCAAGAGGGAAACCCACTACTGTTGCCACCAATAAATCCTTATATCTTGATTTAGCATATCCAACAAATGTAGGAGGGATACATATAGCCTTAAAACCATATTTTAATGTTTCTTCAGCAAGTTTATCTATATTTTCATATCTACAATCTGGCTTAAGATATGTATGATCAAAATAATTTGCTATTTTTTTTTCATCAATATCAAGTTTTAAAAAATTATTCGGATTATAATCCTTTATATTTTTAATTATTCTTTCTTTATAACTTAGTACCTCTTCTACTTCTTCTTTAAGCAAATCGAATATTTGATCAATTTTTTCAAGTATATCTTTTCTAACCCTTTCTACCATAAACTATTCCTTTTCTGTTATTTTTTTTATTTTTTCTATAATCTGTGTTATTAAACTTTCTTCCTGCTCTATATTATTGTTTTCAAGTTCTTCCTTTAGTTTTATATTTTCATTTAATAGATTAATTGAAAGGTATACTAAAAGTTTTATTGTATCTACTTCTTTTGTCTCACTTTTCAATAATTCTATCTTTTCCTCAAAAGTTTGAGCAAGCTCTTTTAATTTTTCATCATCATCTTTTTCTGAGATAAATTGAAACTCCCTGTTAAATATAGAGAAATTTACCCTTCCCAATTTTATAACCTTATAAAATTCTGATTATTTTAAGTAATTAACATCGCTAATTTATTCTAAATCTTTTTCGTTAATTGTATTAAAATCGATTTTCCTATTATTTTCCTCATCTTCAATAATACCATTATAAATTGGAAGTTCATTAAAAAGACTATTAAATTGTTCCACCTTATTAATCAAATCTCTTAATTCTTCTTTCAAATAATTAATCTGTTCGTCTTTATTTTTAATAAGATTTTCAAGCTTTTTAATCTTTTCTTCCTGTAAAGTAAATCTTTCGCTCAATTTCTCTACTTCATTATATAGATAATTAATTAATTCTTTTTTCATAAAATATGTTACAATTGAATTTTAAAATAAAATTTAAAAAAATCAAAAAAAAAGGCTATCTCTAATTTTGAGACAGCCCAATAAAAATAATATTTAAAAACAATATTTAATCTTTTATTATTTAACAACTTCAACAATTTTACCAAAAGCTTCTGGATCTTCTAAAGCTATATTTGATAAAACTTTTCTATTTAATTTAATATTTTTTTCATTTAACCTATGAATAAATGTAGAATAATTAAGGCCATATGGGCGAACAGCTGCATTGATTCTCACATTCCATAAAGATCTAAAATCTGTTTTCTTTTTCTTTCTATCTCTGTAAGAATAATATAAGCTTTTTAAAATCTGGGTTTTTGCTATTCTATATAAGTTTTTTCTTCTACCCCAGTATCCTTTTGTCATTTTTAATAGTTTTTTTCTTGCTTTTCTAGCAGCAACTGCAAATCTAACTCTTGCCATTTTTCTTCTCCTTATAGACCATATGGTAAGCCAAGTTCTATTCTCTTACTTTCAGCAGGTCCAATTACAGTAAGTTTTCTAAGTTGTCTTATTTTTTTCCCATTCTTTTTTGTAAGAATATGATTCTTTTTGCTATGTTTTCTCATTAATTTACCACTTGCTGTCATCTTAAATCTTTTTTTGATAGCCTTTTTTGTCTTAAGTTTTGGCATATATAACTCCATAATTAAAAATCATTTTATAATTATTTTTTCTTTCCTACCATCATCATTGTCAAAAATTTACCTTCAAGATAAGGTCTTTTTTCACAAACCGCTATATCTTCCATCTCTTTAATAATATTTTCAAATAGTTGCACGCCTACATCCGAATGAACAATCTCTCTTCCTCTAAATCTTAACTTAAAAAGAACCTTATCACCTTCTTCTATGAATTCTCTAGCTTTTTTTAGTTTAACTTCTATATCGTGCTTTTCGATAGTAGCAGTAAATCGAATCTCTTTTACCTCTACCTGTTTCTGGTTCTTTTTTGCTTCTTTAGCCTTTCTTTCTCTTTCAAATCTGAATTTACCAAAATCGATGATCTTGCAAACAGGAGGTTCTGCATTCGGTGATATTTCGACCAGATCAAGTCCCTTGTCATAAGCCATTTCAATAGCTTTACGAGTTGGTAAAACCCCTAACTGTTCTCCAGATTCGCTAATTACTCTAACCTCTTTTGCAGTAATCTCTTCATTCTTTCTAATATCATACTGCTTTACTGGTGGTCTTCTTTTATCTATATGATGCTCCTTTATTTATTGATACGGAAAGAATATTTACCATAGTAATTAAATAAGTCAATAAAAATAAAAATAAAATTATCAAAATAAAACTAAATTATAAACTACATTAATTAAATAAAAATTAATTAAAAGTAGTAAATTCAAATTATTTTGATAATAAAAACTTAAAATTAATTCTTAAACTATACTATTCAGGATATAGTACTACCTTTACAGCTTCACCTTTTTTAAGTAATTTGATTCCTTCTTCAAATTTGCTTAATGGAAATTTATGTGTTACCAATTTGGATAAATCAATTCTTTTGTTTTCTAATAATGATTTTATCTGATACCATGTCTGAAACATAAGTCTTCCTGTTATACCATGAATATCTAAGCCTTTGAATATAACATCATTATTAAGTTTTATAACAGGATCTGAGTCAAAAACACCTAAAAGAGATACTCTTCCTCTTTTTTTCATTGAAGAAAGCAATGTCTCTAAAGCTGATTCTTTTCCCGACATTTCCAAGCCTACATCTACACCAAGTCCGTCTGTAATGTCTTTTACAAATTCCAGCACATTTTCTTTTGTAGGATCTAAAACATAAGTAGCGCCCATTTCTTTTGCAAGATTTTTTCTTAATTCTGAAACTTCAGTAACGATTATTTTACCGGCTCCACAGGCTCTTGCAACGGCTATAGCCATTAATCCTATGGGACCAGCTCCTGTAATCAACACATCTTTTGCAGCGATATCACCCGATAAGACAGTATAAACCGCATTTCCCAATGGTTCCTGAATAGATGCTATTTCAATTGGTAGATCTTCTGGATTTTTCCATGCATTTTCTTCAGGTATTACAAGGTAATTTGTAAAAGCGCCATCGGTATGAACACCAATAATCTTCATATTCTGGCAAATATGTTTATTTCCAGTTTTACACATATAACATGTTCCACATGCAATGTGAGTTTCTGCAGAAACATAATCACCAACTTTAAGACTTGTAACATCTTTCCCTATCTCAACAACTTCAGCTGCAAACTCATGCCCAATGACTCTTGGAGGTTTAATATTTACTTTTGACCAATCATTCCAATCATATATATGCAAATCAGTGCCACATATAGAAGCTGCTTTAACCTTCAACAATACCTCTTTTGGACCTATTTTATCAGGTATTGGAACTTCTTTCAATACTAAACCTGCTTCTGGTTTTTCTTTTACTATAGCTTTTTGTGTTCCCATATATCCTCCAAAATAAAAACAAAATTTAAAATACAAATATTATAAAATAAAGGGGTTAACTTTAATTATATTATCTTTTTTTAAAATTTTATTTTTCTTTTATTATTTTTATTTCTTTCTTTAATCTTTAATGGATTATTTTATTGTAATATTTTCATTAAATTTCTTCTTTCATTATTTATAATTCTTTTTTATTTTTCTTATATTTTTTGTTTTTAATTATTCCTGTTACTTTTTTTATTTTATTATTTTAAAACATTAAGTTCTTTTCCTATTTGTTTAAATGATTCAACTGCATAATCAAGTTCATCTTTACTATGAACAGCATGTACCATAACTCTAATTCTTGCTTTACCCATTGGAACTGTAGGATAACCTATGGATTGAGCAAATATACCTTTTTCAAAAAGCATAGCAGAGAAATTTCTTGCAAGTTTAACATCACCTAAAATAACGGGTGTTATTGGGGTTTGTGTCTTGCCAATATCAAAACCAGCATCTTTCATCTTTGATTGAAAATATCTTGCATTTTCCCACAGCTTTTCTACAAGGGAAGAAGAAGATTTCAATATTTCCACGGCTTTTATCGCTGCACCTACATCGGCAAGGGTTACTGAAGATGAAAATAAAAATGGTCTAACTTTTTGTTTTAAATATTCGATTAATTTTTGGCTTCCAGCTGCAAAACCTCCAACTATTCCAAAAGCTTTTGAAAGAGTACCAACTTCAACATCAACAACACCATGAAGCTTAAAATGATCGACAATTCCTGCTCCATTTGTTCCAAGAACTCCTTCCCCATGAGCATCATCCACATAAACCATGCAGCCATATTTTTTAGCAACTTCAGTAAGTTCAGGAAGTGGAGCTATATCTCCATCCATAGAAAAAACTCCATCT
>DAOOKC010000068.1:0-9087 GCA_035385485.1 Exilispira sp. | reverse complement strand
TTAAGCGGTGCTTGTAGTGAAAGACTTATGCCAGAAGTTGGAACTTTGGCTTTTTTGGGCTTTAAAAGGCAATTCAATTTTATTAAAAATCTTTTAGAAAAACTGAATATAGAGGTAGATATATTAAGAAGAGGCAAATTCAAAGGTGCTGCAGATATTTTTAGAGTAGATAAAGTAGATGAGGCACAGAAGATTGCTTATGGTAGAATTTTAGAAGTTTTTGATGTAACTGCAAAAAAAACAATCTGTTCATCTTTTAATATTTCCTTTGATTTTTTTAAAGAAAATATCGAAGGTAAGTTTTTATCTGCCTTTGATGCAAAAAACTATGGTATAATTACTCAAATTACTCACCTGCAGCAATATATCAATAAAAAAATAAAAGAGGAAAAAATACATAAATATACATTCAAAAATTTGAAACCAAAGTTTGGTAAAGGATTAAAAGTCGCTGTACTTTATTTTGATGGTGGAATAAAAGATGGAGATAATGATTCCAATAGCCCGATGGGTGAAGAGATTGGTGATAGGTATATGATAAAACAGATTGAAAAGATAAGGAAAAATAAGAAGATAAAAAGTGTAATATTCAAGGTAAATTCTCCTGGTGGTTCAGCTACAGCTTCTGATGCAATAGCAAACGAACTTCTTGAATTAAAAAAAGAAAAGGATCTTATTGTTGTGCAATCTGGAGTTGCTGGATCTGGCGGTTATTATGTTTCATTTCCAGGAGAAAAGATATTTACTCAAAATACCACGATAACTGGTTCTATTGGAGTAATCTCAGCATTTTTCAATATGAAAAACTTTTATGAAAAAATAGGAATAACTCATTCTACCTTAAAAACAAATGAGATTGCAGATATATATACAACAACAAGAAAAAAATCAGAAGAAGAATTAAAATTGCTTGATAATGAGATAGAAAGAATATATAAAGGTTTTGTGTCAAATGTAGCTAAAAACAGAAATAAAACTGAACAACAGATAGATGATATAGCTCAGGGAAGAGTATGGGCGGGAATAGATGCGGTATCCATTGGACTTGCAGATGAGATAGGAGACTTGCATAGTGCTTTTGATTATTTAAAAGAAAAACATAAAACTAAAAATCTTGCAGTTGAATTTTTTCCAAAAAAGAAAGTATCTTTGATCAACAAATTAATTTCTCAGAAAGAAGAAACTGTTTTTGAAAAAGATTATTTAAATCTATTGAATATTGAAAAATATATTAAAAGAAACAATTTTAAAACTCTTGCAATAATGCCAGAAATCTTTTTCTCTGATTTTTATATTTGATAAGTATTATTTTGAAATAAATATTTAATTTTATATTACTTTTTAGCTTGAATAAATTTTACTATCCCTTTTACTATAAAGAAAATTATTATTATCCATATGATTATAAACAAAACGGCAAAAGCCCAATTTTTTTTAAGGTTAATCTTTTCAGTTTGAGCTTTTTCTCTAGAAATTTTCATAATATCACCAGGTATTAGTTTAATAGATAAAGCAATAAGTGCGGGTAAAATGACAAGATCATCAAGATAACCCAGGATAGGAATAAAATCTGGTATAAGATCTATTGGACTCATCGAATAACCGATCGTCAGTATTATAATTAGCTTTGATATAATTGGTGTTTTCGGGTTTTTATATGCAAAATATAATGTTTTTATCTCTTCTTTTATCTTATTTGCATTAATTTTAAGTTTTTTAAAAATTTTTTTCATCAATAAAGGTAATCCCCATTTTTGTTTGTATTGCTTTTAAATTTCATTTCTTCTTTATTAAAACAAATACATAATCACCAATATTTACTTTTGAATAGATATCTTTTTTTGTGATTTCAAGAAGAGTTAAAGTTTCAGAAAGTTCTTTAACTTTTCCAGTCGCCATGACTCCAATATCCATATTAAATCCAAAGGAATTGAAGTTCTTTTTTAGTTGATTTTTGTTTATGATTATAAACTCAGTCTCTTTTGTAATACCATTTATATAACCAAGGTTTATTAAAACTTCGCTTCCGACAGCATCCAGTACTTTACCTCTAAGAGGTATCATTAAGTTGACATACTCTTTAGAATTTGAGGAGATTTCAAGTATTGGGAAATCCATGCTTGCATAAAAAATTTTATTATCCAGTGTATACAGGTTATCAGGATTTATTATCTTAGTATATATTCTAAAACCATTTCTGGGAACTGGCTCTATTTTATCTATTATTATTGCATAATCAATCTTGTTATCTTTTGCAATTTTTGCAACTTGCTCTAAGGAAGAAATATTTTCAGGGTTAAAATATAAGTTTATACCATAAATTGATGCGAGTTTATCATAAAGCATCTGGGAAAATATAAGATTTATGTTATAATGGTCTTCTCTTAAATTTGATGGCATTGCGAAAATACCTAAATTAATAAAGCTATCAGTTATGGAATAAGGCTTTATTTTATATTTATTTTCCAATGTATTTCTTAAGGAATAACTCAAAAGATCGATTTTTGTATCAATCCCACCATAACCAAGATCTTTAAGAATATTATATTGTTCAAGCTGTTTAAAATAAGCTTTTTTACCCCTGAACATCTCACTTAAAGTAAACCTATAGTCCGTATTCATTGGCATAAGTCTAACCGCTCTTCTAAGCAAAATCTCACCTTTTTGAGACAGTCCATTTGAAAAGAAAAATTTGGCCCATTTATAATTATAATCAGCAAGTTGCTTTCTAAGATCATAAAATTGCATTTGATTAGCTTTTATGATAAGTTCTTCAAGATAAAATCTTACCATTTCATCGTATGGGAATAGATTTAAAGCTTTGTTTAAAAAATTAATGGCTTGCTCATAATTTCCAAGTCTGTCGGATAAATAAGCATTTAACCATAAGACATTTAATCTTGTAGGATAAGTTTCATAAAGTTTTTGTAATACATTTAAAGCTTCTTGAATATTATCCTGCTGGATCAAAATATAACCTTTAATAAATAATCCCTGAGAATTTGAAGGATCAAGTTCAAATAGTCTATGCAAAAACTCCTGGGTTTGAGCTATATCATTTTTATTGAAATAATAGTAAGAAAGTTCTTCAAATACTAATGGCTCGTATGGTGCAAGATCTAACGCTTTTCTTAGATATACTAAAGATTCTTTATCTTTACCAATATTTTGAAAAAACTTATATAAATAAAGATTAACTTTCCAGTCATCAGGATATCTTCTCAGAAGTTTATTGTAAATATCAAAAGCTTCACTTATTCTTGATTGATAAATTTTTATTTCTGCCTTTAAAAAATAAGCATCAAGAAAGGTCGGATTTCGATTTATTATCGAATCGCAAATATTTTCAGCTTTTAAAAGATCTCCAAGTTTTATAAGAATTTTGGCATATAAAAGAAGGGATGGATTATCTTCATATTCCAGTTTTAAACCTTTTTGTATTATATCATTTGCTTCTTCATATTTTTCTAAAATGAAATAACAATTTGCCAGATGATAGTAAGCATCGAAATAATTCGGGTTAAGTTCGATTGCTTTTAAGAACTGTTCTATTGCTTTTAAGTATTCTTTGTTTTCTTCAAATTTAATTCCAGATTGATAATAGCTTATAGCATTTGGTGTTTGAAAACTAATTATCAAGAAAAATGCAATTATAACAAAAATAATAAGGTGTCTACTCATTTTTCCCCTTCTATTTATTTATTTTTTATACTTTCCTCTAAGAATAAAGCAAGATGAGCCTGATCATATACCGTTATTCTAGTAAAATCCTGAACATATTTTTCAGCATCAGGATCAAGAGGAAAGTTATAAAAAAAGTAGCAGGTTTCGATATTTTGCTCACTTAAATCTTTATCGATAATTTCGAACAATTTATAAGATAGATCATAAGTATTTGTTCTTCTAAATATAAATAATGCTAATCTATGAGGATATTCGATTTCTGTAGCAAGTATTCTTAAAGAAGAAATACCTTTATCGTGTAAAAATGTACTTCTAATCTTTGTTGGTATATATTCAAAAAGTCTTACAATTCTAAGATTAACTTTGACAAAACCTCTATCTGTAAGTCTTAAATATTGTGAAAGTATTGTTTTTCTAAGTTGTTCAGTCTGGCTTGCAGTTGGTTTTAATCTTTCAAATTCTTTTTTAATATAATCAGCAGGAGGTATTAAAGATTTTTTAATGGAATAATCAAAAATATCTAATAAGATTAATCCCTGTTGTATCCTTTTTATAAAATTTTCTACTTTACTTTCCGAAAATATCTCCTCTTCATCTAAATTTTGAAAAAGTGAATAGGATGTTTTTGCTGTTATCAAAAAATGATTTAAATTTTGTTGATCATTAATGATTTTAAGAAGATAGATAGAGTTTTCTAAGATAATTGTTTTTATGGATTCAAGAATATCTGATCTAAGAACATTATTTAAGGCAAGCAAAAATTCGGTTTTTTCTGCATTTAATTTAGAAAAATCAATGATTACTTTATCTTTAATATTATTTTTTTCATTTTTTACAAATTGTTCAAATTTCTCATAATCTTTAGAAATATTATTTTTACTATTATTATCAAAATTATTTTCATCAAAATTTTCACTATTATCAAAAATTTTATTATTATTAAAACCTCTATTATTTTCAAAAGGCATATTATCGTTAGAATTCTTAATATTTTCATTAGATTTTATTAATGAATTATAAGAACAAAACAAAATCAAAAATCTTCTATAAAATTCATAAGTTTCATTATCAGAAAAACTTGCCTTTGTCAGCCATAATTTTGCATTTGAAAAATCTTTTTTGAAGATAAAACAGTAGGCAATGATAAAAATAGCTTCTTTTTTAGCTTTTTTTATAAAGATTTCTATGGCATTTGTAAGACTTCTTTCTTTTAGTTTAAAACTTAAGGCAAGAGTATAATCAAAATAAATATCTGTAGATTTTTTTGAAATAAAAAGTGCTCTTTCTAAATAATATATTGCATTTTCAAATTGTTTTTGAGATAAAAAGATTTTACCCATTAAATGACACCATGAAGCTTCGTATTCACCTTCTTTATGGACTTCATATAGTTTCTCAAAGCTTTCGGTAGTTTGGTTTAAATCATAAAGCAATTGCGCCATTTTTGTGTTGTGAAACATCTTCAAATATTTATCTTTAATGAATCCTTTTTCGACAGCAACCTGCATATAATGAAGTGCCTTCTGTTTATTATTAAGTTTAAGATAGCTATCATATAAAAAAGATAAAAGATTCTTTTCATACCTATGATATTTAAAGTATTTTTCAACTTTTCTTATTACTTCAGTGTAGTTTTTTTCATCAAAAAGCTTACTTACTTTACTTATTGTTGTTATAAGATTTATAAAAGGTAAAAAGAATATGAAAGTGGTAGCAAGGATTATAAACGCAATATAAGGAGTATAAGGAAATGAAATGATATTTTTAAAAATTGTATTTATCAGGTTTTCCATATAATTGTTTTGCTATATTTTTTTAAATTTTCAATGAAACTTTTTTCAATTATCTTTTTAACATTTTTAGAATTATCCATGAAATGTTGAAAAATTATAATATTAATTTAAATTTGATTTATAAGTAATTCAGGAAAATTGATAATGTTTAATAATGAACTTGTAAAGAAGTTTTCAAGAATTTATAATGCAGGTAAACTGATTTTCAATGAAGGTGATTTTGGAAGAGAACTATTTATTATCATAAAAGGTGAAGTAGAAATTTATAGATTGGTGGACGAGAAAAAAAGGACTTTAGCAATACTAAAAGATGGAGATATATTTGGAGAGCTTGCTGTTATAGACAAATTTCCTAGATCTGCGAATGCAGTTGCCATTAAAGACACGATTGTTTTAGCAGTAAATTCCAGCGCATTTGAGTCTGTTATACTTTCTAACCAGGATTTTACAAAAAAAATAATAAGATTATTGGCAGCAAGACTTAGAAAAACCAATGATATAGTCCTTTCAATATATCAAAAAGATAGAGAAGAAAAGGTATTATCAGCATTAAATGCATTTTATAATTTAGAATTAGTATCTAAAAATATCAAGATTAAAGATAAGATAGAAAAATCTAAGTTCTATGATTATGCAGAAAATACTAAAGGAATACCGAAAAACATTGTGGAAAATTGCCTTATTGAGCTTAAAAAACAGGGATTAATAGATATTGAAGGAAATATAATCAATTGTAAAAATATTGATAGAAGAAATAAATCTAACGGTCAACAATCGGAATAAGGCAAATAAACTCTAATACATCTTCTCCACTATTGAAATATTGGTGTTCTTCAAAAGGTGGGATAAATGCAACATCTCCCTGCTTTACCTTAATACTTTCGCCTTTTGAATTTCTTATCTCTCCACTTCCCCTGAGGAAATAATTTTCATGCTCCCATTCGTGGCTATGAAGAGGGGAATGTCCGCCAGGTTGAATTCGAAATATTCTCATTATGAAATTCTCAGCACCTTCTTTTTTACCCACAACAACTTTATACTCGGTATCTTTAGCCCCATCCATTGTCACTTTTTCAAAAGGTATCAATTTTTCATCTTTTGTATAAATATTCATTTTATCCTCCCTATTTTAAAAATTAAGCGAAATACATTAATATCCAGATTAAAAGATCGATGCCAAATATTATTAAAAATGTAACAAGAGGTGATAAAGTTAGTGAAAATAAAATATAAATCCCCTTATGTATCATAAGTAAAAGTTGATAACATGATATGGAGATTAAAAATAATCCTATTATAAAAAAGATTATTTCTAATATATTTAAATGCGAATCGCCTCTTTTCATTCCTATTAAAGACAACTTAAAAGCTATCATAAGATTGAATAAGAATGAAAGATAAAAAAGGATCTTATTTTTTAGGTATTCAATGAAAAGCGAGGGATTGTAACCAAGGCTTTGAATAAAATTTTTTAAGTCAAGCGCAGTATATAAAGGGAATAAATTAAATGATCTTAAGAGTATGAAATTCTTAAAATATGGTAGTTTTATATCGAAATAGGTTATAACATGCTCATTATCCGAGTTTTTAAATACAAAGTATGTTTGAACCTTTTTCCCATATCTAAAAGATTGAACTGTTCTGGTTGAAAGGTTATAGATGCTGATATCATAAAGATATATTTCATTAAAATAATAAACTACTTTATCTATAAAAACAAGATAAGATAGATTTTCATTTTTAGCATCTTTTAATTTTAAGAGTGTGGAGTTTAAGCCTGGATAATCTTTTTTTTCTATTGCATCTGAAACAAAGAAGTCGACTTTTCTATAAAGATTGGTCGCTTCATCAAGATATGGTTTTATCGATTTATCATTTGGATATTTTTTTGAAAGGGCAACAAAAAGATTATATGCCTCTACATATTTATTTTGTTTGATATAAGTCATACCAAGTCTTTTTTGTTGCATTATATAAAGGGCATCATCCTTTTTATTTAATACTTCACTCTCATAAATTCCTTTAACTTTATCATAAAGAGCTTTTGCATTATTATCATTTGGATTTAATAGAAGGTATCTTTCAAGATAATATATAGCTAAAACATATTCTTTCGTTTTGGTGTGATACATAGCCAGATTATATAAACTTGCTGCATTTGTTGGGGGGGATGGAGGAGGAGGAGCAGTTTGAGGTTTTGGTATTTCACTATACTTTTTTCTTTCCAGTTCAGCTACAAGGTCTATGACATCGATATTTTTAGGTTCAAAAGTAAGATATTTTTTATAGTATTCAATAGCAAGACTGTATTTACCAGCAAGTTCGTATTCTTTTGCTTTTTTTAAGTATTGATAGCTTAATTTTGTAGTTATTAATATTTCAGATACTTTTAAGTTTAAAAAAGGTTTAATAGCTTCATTTAATATAGAAGTAAATAAAAATACAACAAGTAGAAAAATAAAAAATGCTATGATATAATCCGTTTCTTGAAGATCATTTTTACCTTTTCTTAGTCCAATACTATAGATAAGGGAAAAAGATAAAATTAAAGAAGCTGAAAAGATATAAGGTAAAAGTTCGATAGTTTTAACAAGAGAGGAAAAAAGTATATATTGACCTTTAGATTTTTTTAGTACACTCTCTATATCATATGTAAAAGATTGATATGACAACATTATGATAAAGACAAGTAAAATTAAACCAAAACTGATTGTTATCAATTTATTTATGATAAATGAAGAACTTTTATTCTGAGCCATATTATTCCTTAAAACTTATGTTTTAATTTTTCTTGCCATCTGCATCTTTTTTGTTTGTGCTATTTTAGAGTGAAAAATCTTTCTTGAATATCTTATATATAAAAGTAATGCTTCGATTATGAATATAAAACCAAAGACAAAAACAGGGAATAATCTTATATAAACTTTAGAAATTTTTAAATCTTTTAGGTAAACAATAGAAAACTTAAATACAGCTAAAAATAAGATTGAAAATAAAATGATAAGTATGAAGGAAAGAACATGATATGGCATTGGCCAATTTTCATTGTGAAATAAAAAAGGTATCCAACATACAGTAAAGAAGAATGCAGCTAGATATAAAAGAAAGTATATTCCTTTATTATTGCTTAAAAAATAAGTTAATTCTTCAAAGTTCGAATTTATTTTACCAATTATTGGTTTTAAAAATAATAAAGATTCAATCGTTCCTATCTCATCAAGATATCTATAGTCTTTGCCTATCCCATTGTTAAGCTTTTCGATAGTCAGGATATTTTTCTTAAGGTTTATTTTAAAATCACTTATGACTAGATTATTGTTTTCAAAATAGTAAGCTTTGTTGTTTTCAAAATAAAATTGATTATCTTCATAAGTTATTATACTATTGTTATAAAAGAAGGGAGTGGTTTGAGCAGGTTTTGGTTGATATATTTTTGAGATAATATTAATTCTATTGCCATCCTGAAAAAGAGCTATATAAAGTGATCCAAAAATTATAAGACAAAATAGAATAAGTCCAAGACTTGCTCCTATGCTTGAACAATCTCTTGCTGATGCATATGAAAAAGATATTAAAGCAGTTATCATAAGACTTATTGGTAAAAGAGCAT
>DAOOKC010000067.1:0-9209 GCA_035385485.1 Exilispira sp. | reverse complement strand
GTAAAACTTATTATCTTTTTTTTAGTAAGTAAATCTATTATTATTATTGAACCATTTGCTGGACTTCTTAAAAGATAAGAAGTGGGATTATTTGGACCACGGCATGAAACAAATAGGTACCTTCCATCGATAGATATATCTATTGTATTTGGATGACTATCAACTTTGAATATTGAACAAATCTTAAAATCCTTAATATCAATCTGGTAAATCGATGCTTTAGCCATATCTGAGACATATATATAAGACTCATCAGGTGATAATACAACATGCCTTAATGCTGAACCATTTATTTTAATTTTTTTTATTTCATTAAAATTTTTTGTTTCAATTAAAGAAATTGTTCCTCCTTCAAATGTAGTAATTATTAATAAACTACCATCTTTTGTAAAAGTTATGCCTCTTGGAACAGGATCTGTATATATCTTCTTTATTATTTCACCACTTGAAAAATCTATTATAGAAACACTATTACTAATCCAGTTAGAAATTGCAATTAGATTTGATTTATTAGAATATGCAATAAATTTTGGCCAGTTTCCACCAGTATTAAAACTTGTTAGATACTGAAATTTGTTGTAATCAAATTTATGAATCATATTTGTAGTCATCTGACTCAACAAAAAGACTTTATTATTTTCTAAAAAAATACCTTCTACAAAACCTTTTTTATCATATCCTTTTTCTGGTTTTATTCTATTTATTACTTTCAAACTTTTCATATCAAAAATATCACAACCATCAGCATTTAAAAGAGGAATAAATATAAAACTGTCATCAGGACTAAATATAACTTGCTTTGGTTGACTACCAGATTTAAATATTCCAATTTGTTCTAAAGGAATATATTCTTTATGGTGATGAAAAGTTATTTCAAGATCATCAATGGCATTTATTATGCAACTTTGGTCACTATAACCCTCTCTTTTTAAAGTTATCCTATGTTTTCCATATTCAAAGTTGTATTTTAAAGGTGTTGAACCTATTAATCTACCTTCAAAATAAACGAAAGATTTTCCTTCATCGACATCTATTTTAATAGTATAAACTTTCTTTTTTAGTTCTATATAATAGATATTTTTCTTAAAAAAAGAATTTATTAATTTTGCTGAAAAATCTTCGTAACCTTCTCTTTTTACATTTAAATTTATTATTTTATCATTGGTTTTAAAAATTTTACCATTTTTGACAGACTTAAAATTTACAAAAATTTCTGCATCTTGTGGATTAGCATTAATTTGAACTTTATATGAACAGGATAAAAAAACCAAAAAAAATAAGTTTATAACAAAAAATAAAAGAATAATCTTTGAAATTCTATTGAATAAAAGATAAAAATCTATTTTCATATTCTTCTTTTTTTTTATTTTTATTTTTATTTTAATTTTTCTTTTTATTTTTCTTATTCTTATTCTTTTTCTTTTTTATTAAATATTTTAGATTGTTCTTTTTGATAATATATTTGCATTTTCTTTTTTATTATATATTTTACATCTCTTTTCGATAATTTACTTTGCTTTTTCTTTTTCTATTATATATTTTACATTTCTTTTTATGATAATGTTTTTACTTTTTCTTTTTTAATTATATATTCTAATTTTCTTTTTTAGATAATTTTTTTATTAATTATTAAAATATATTTTATAATTTTGATAAAATTTTTTATAATTTCATAAAATTATTTATAATATTATTGATTAATGGAAAACTGTCTTTATCTTTATTTCATAATTAAATATTAATCTATATTTACTTTCTTGACAATAAAAACCTTTTTAATAAAGTTAATCGATGAAAAATATCACAAAAAATGCATTAAAAGAATATAAAGTCGCTTTATGCTCATCTTCAAAAGATGTTCGCCTATTTATATTTGGTAACCTGTTATTTGGAATTGGTGTTAATCTTATAGGACTTCTTTTTAATCTTTATTGTAAGTCTCTTTCTTTTACAGAAAGTTCTATAGGAAAACTTCTTTCATCAAGAGCCTTTGGTTCTGCTCTTGTAACTTTACCTGCAGCATTTTTACTATCTCGAATAAATTTAAGATATTTATTTTCAGTTGTTCCTATTTTTACAGGTATTTTCTATCTTACGATTGCTTTAAATAATAATTTTTCTATACTTTTATCTTTAACATTACTCACAGGTGCTTTTTCCACATTTTTTTCAGTTGCAGCAGGTCCTTTTATAATGAGCAATACTAAAGTTGAACATCAGATGCATTTTTTTTCTTTAAATGGAGCTATAGGAATGCTTACTGGAGTCATAGGAAATATAATTGGTGGTATTTTTAGAGATATATCACTTTCGATAATCAAAAGTGAGATTATTTCATATAAGGTTTCAATAGGTTTTGGTGCTTTAATAATTCTATTTTCAACCCTTATATTTTCACAGATAAAATATGTCAAAATTGAAAGATCTTCCAAAAAGACTGTATTTTCTATATCTAATTGGAAAATTTATATAAAACTTCTTCTTCCAGCACTATTCATTGGTATTGGCGCGGGCTTAACTATACCTTATATAAACCTTTATTTCAAAAATGTTTTTAATATGTCAGATAGTCTTATAGGTATAATTTATGGTATAAGTCAATTTTTCACTTTTACTGGAATAATGCTTGGACCAATTATCGCAAGAAAACTTGGTAAACCTCTTACAATTGTTATAACTCAGGCTTTGAGTATTCCTTTTATCATAATTTTAACATATATTAAAAATCCAGTATTTGTTGTTTTAGCTTTTTTCATAAGAGGAACCCTTATGAACATGGCTTCTCCATTATCTGACAACTTTGCATTAGAAAATGTACCCAAACAGGAACAATCCTTGATGAATGCATTAAAGATGTTTGTATGGACTTCTTCATGGATGATTTCTGCAAGAATTTCAGGTAGCACAATTGAAACAAGAGGATTTGCATATTCTTTTACATTAACAGCAATTTTATATGCAATTTCTACAATCTTTTTTTCAATATTTTTTATTAAAACTCCTAAAAAAGCTATTGATAAAAATTGATTATTTATTTAAACTAAAAATAGGAAATTAAAATGATTATTGGAACCGGAGTAGACATAGTCGATATTGAAAGATTTTCAAATTCTATTGAACAGGAAGGATTTATAGAAAGATTGTTTACTGAAAAAGAACAAAATCAAGCTATAAAATATACAAAAATTCGAAAATATGAATATTTTGCAGGAAGATTTGCCTTAAAAGAAGCATTTTTTAAAGCTATAGGAACAGGAGTTAGAATTCACTCATTAAAAGATGTAGAAATTCTTTACGATGAGCTTGGAAAACCTCAATTTTTCTTAAAAAACCTTCTTGCATCAATCTATCCCGATACTATATATAATATTCATGCCACCTTAGCTCATGAAAGAAAATATGCTATTGGTTTCGTTATAATAGAAAGAAAAGTTTCTTAGAAAATTACTGTTAAGAGGATTTATGAGTGATAATGAAGATTTAAGATTGGAAGAAGAAAAAGGTGAAGATTCATCAGCTAAAGTCTCATTTTTCGCAAATGAAGAAACTATTTGCCCGATATGTGAGGAAAAATTCAGAATAGAAAAAATGCTTTCTGGAAGAGGAAGATTGAATGCTGGCAAACTTACTGATGAGCTAAGGAGATTGTATATACCTACACCAAAATATGGCTTGGTCAATCCATTATATTACGTTATTGTAACCTGTCCAAACTGCTTTTATAGTGCATATGAACAGGACTTTAAAAACATACCTCCTTCAAATATTGATCAACTCAGAAATGATATAGTAAAAAGGAAAAAATTTGTATATGATAGTTTTGGTCCAGTTGATTTTAAAAAAGAGAGAAAGATTTTAGAAGGACTTGTATCACTTGTTATGGCGCAATATTCTTATGCCTTTTTCCCTCAAAAAATTGCTCCAACAACAAAAATAGCCATTTCATCATTAAGAGCCGCATGGCTTGCAACAGACCTTGAAAATGAAAAAAAAGATAAATTTTATACAGAGTTAAAAAATACATTATATAAAAAAGCTTATAATTATTATTCAAAGGCTTATACTCTTTTAAATAATGGTAAAGAAAATGTAGAAGCAGCTGGGTTTTTAGGACCGGATCTTGATAAAAATTATGGTTTTAATGGATTTCTATATGTATATGGTGTACTCTTATACAAATATGGACTTCCTGAAATAGATGATAATGCAGAGAAAATCAAATTAGCCTCAGATGCAAAATCTATAATTGGAAGAATATTTGGCTCTGGGAAATCCAGTAAAGATAAAAATGTTCAATTTTTAGATATGGCAAGAGACTTATATGAAAAATATGCAAAATTTATCTCATCTTTAGAAAAAAATTAAAATTAAATTAAATTTAATATTAAAATGAATGAACAAGCAAACGAAATTTTTAATTATGTTGCATCGATTTCTTATGAAGGCTCTGATTTTGCCGGTTTTCAGATACAAAATAAAGATAGAACAATTCAGGGAGAAATAGAAAAGGTTTTATATCGGTTAAATCAAGATAAGATTCAATGTTTATTATCTTTAAAAGACAGAAATAAACAAGAAGAGAATGATATCAAAATTAATAAGCTTTCTAGGATTGGATTTGCAGGAAGAACAGATAGCAAGGTTCATGCAATTGAAAATGTAATTTCATTTTCTCTTATAAAAGATTTTGAACCAGAAAAAGTTATCAAAATTTTTAATAGTAATCTTCCTGATTCTATTAGATTTTATAAATGTAAAAGAACGGAAAAAAGGATTAATCCAAGATATGATGCAATAGAAAGAGTTTATTTGTATGTAATTTATAAAGGAAAATTATTTATTCCATTTTTGTTAAATAAAGCTTTTATTTATAATGAAAAATTCGACACAGTTAAATTTGAAAAAGCACTAAAAATTTTCGAAGGAAGGCATAATTTTAGGTTTTTTACAACCTCTTTAGAAAAAAGAAGCCCTATAAGAACTGTTTATCAAACAAAAGTCTTAGAAATAAATGATTTTATATTAATCTTTATAAGAGGAAATTCATTCTTACATAAACAGGTAAGATTTATGCTTGGAAGTGCTTTTATGTGTAGTTTAAATAAAATTGATATTGATTTTTTAAAAAATATGCTTGATTTTGATGAAACTAATATAAAAAATAATTTAACTAAAATTCCATCAATTTTTGTACTTCCGCCACAAGGGTTGTATCTAGCAAAAGTCAGATTTGAAGAAGATGAGCCTATTGATTTTGATGATATAATAAAATATTTTAAGATTTTTTTTAATTGACTAATTCTAAAAATTATTAAATTAAGGTTATCAACAAAGATTAATATACTATATTAAATAGCTTTTTTGAAAATTATTTTTAGAAAAATCTATTTTTAATAATTATTTTGATAAAGTTTAAATTTTTAATTTATATTTTTAGTAAAATGTAATATTCTGGAGGGAAAAAATGTCTAAAACAACCATTACTGAAATCATTGAAAGTGAAATTGATACTGTACTTGCTGATGATATTGATTTTACTGGAGAATTAAAGTTTTCAAAATCGTTAATGATTAAAGGCAAATTTGATGGTAAAATAAATGCAGAAGGTCATCTTTTTATTGGACCAAATGCTCATGTAAAAGCAGAGATAAAAACAGGCAAATTAACATGTTATGGCAGAATTGATGGACCGGTATTTGCTAAAGAAAGAGTTGAACTTTCAAAAGAATCAATATTAAATGGTGATGTCACAACACCAGATATAATTATTGAATCGGGTTGTAAGTTCAATGGTAGATGTATTATGGATGAAAAACAACAACATGTATCAACAACTCAGCAGACAACACAGCAATCAAATGCTCAACAAAATCCACCAAAAAAACAGCAATAAAATTTAGTAGTGAAATTTTAAAGAAAGTTTTTTATTTGAAAATTGTTATAAAAGCTATCATAAGAAAAGACCGACATTTAAACCTAAAGATATTCCTGGTATTAGTTCTTCTCCAAATATATAAATATAGGTAATTTGAGGTTCGATAAATATTTTTTCAAATCCTTCTAATCTCCATTTATAACCAAAATCTATTTGTATACCATAAGAAATAGAGCCTTGTTTCTGATAAACTCCATATAGAACTATTCCATATAATCCAATAAAAAATTTATCATAATTAGAGTTTTTAAAGTAAAATCTAATACCTTGAAGATAATAGATAAGCCATATTTCTACATCCAAAAAATTCATATAGACCATTTTCCCATAAATAGAAAATGTCAAATTAAAAAAGTATTCCCAACCAATTCCTAAACCAGGACCTTGAGAATTAGCTGCAAGATAAATTGGCTTTAAATCAATAAAAACAGAGAAAGATTGAGCTTTTATTTCTATTACTGAAAAACTAAAAATACCAAATGCAAATAATATAAAAAAAATAAAATAAAATAAGAAATTTCTTTTTAAATATTCAATTGAATGAGTATAAAAAAATTTAAAATTGCTAATTTTGATATCTTTTTTCATAATACTAAAAATTCCTTTTAGTAACAATTTAATTCCTATTTTTTAATAATTTTAATTACTTTAATTTCATTATCTTATAAAATTTTCAAATTTCAAAAACTTTATCTTTTAATTGTTTTTATCCGATTTTTATTAATATGAAAAAGAAAAAAGGGTTTTATAATATATTAACTAAAATTAAAAGATTTTTTAGTAAACAATTTATTCAAATAGCGCTTTTACTTTTATCTTTTATCATCTTTTTTTCAACATTGATTTTTATAATAGAATCAAATCGAAATGAAGGGATTAAAACATTTTTTGATTCAATTTACTATATTGTTGTTTCAATAACTTCGACAGGTTATGGGGATATCACAGCAAAAACAATAGCTGGAAGAATTGTCATAATGGTTGGTATCCTTTCAGGATTATTGACAATATCATTATTTACAGGTACATTTGCTTCTATACTTGTAGATATTCAACTAAAAAAACAAAGAGGGGTTGCGGGTGTGAAAAATATTAAAAATCATTTTATTATTTGTGGATGGAAAACTGATTTTATTAGTTTACTAAAGCAAATTTTGACTATAAACTCTGAGCTTGATCCTTCAGATATAGTAATGATAAATAATGAGAACCCTGAAACAATACAGAGTATACTTTCTGAAAGTGAATTTAGAGGAATAAATTACATACATGGTGATTATTTCGATGAAAACATATTGAAAAAGGCATCTATTGAAACAGCTTCAGAACTTTTAGTTCTTGCTGATGATACTGGAAGATATTCACAAAGTGAAATAGATTCAAAAAATGTAATGACTGTTTTGATTGCAAAATCACTAAATAAAGAAATTTATACATGTGTTGAGATATATGACACTAAATTTGAGACCTCTTTAAGAAAGGCTTATTGTGATGAAATTATTCTTTCTAAAAACACCACACATCTATTAATATCTCAAGCATCATTAAAAAAAGGATTTTCTCAGGTATTTGATGAATTAATAAACCCAACGAAAGGAAGTCAATTAAAGTCTGAACCAATTAATGAAAAGTTTATAGGAAAAACATATAAAGAACTTTTTGAAGAATATGTCAAAAAAAGCCTTTTACCTATAGGGATTATCGAAAATGCTGGAAATGTCTTTTTAAGAAAGAAAAAAGCATTGAAAGAAGCTCAAAAAACACCTAACATGGAAAAACTTGTAAAAAACCTTAAAAGAATAAAAAGTTTAAGAGCCAATGATCCTTATTTTAATCCTCCATTCGATTATATAATAAAAGAAGATAGCGCAATTTTATTTATAACAAAAAATGTGATTAAAGATAACTTAAAAGAAGCAATCTAATAAATCAATCTAACTGCAGGTGGATAAGATGAAAAAAATTGAAATTTCTACTGAAGAAAAAAAAGATAAACTATCAAAAGTAGTCCTATTTCAGAACTTAAATCCAGAGGAACTGGAATTAATAGCTACTGCTACATATGCATTGGAATTTTCAAAAAATGAAATAATTATAAAAGAAGGTGAAATTGGAGATTGTCTTTATATTCTATATAGTGGTACAGTCAAAGTACTAAAAGAGACATTTGCAAAAGAACAATATGCTGTTGCACAGATTGATGCAGAAGGGAACGCTTTTTTTGGTGAAATGGCTCTTATAGATAAAGATGCCAGGACTGCGACTATACAGGCTGTTTCTAATGTAATTACACTGGTCCTTGAATCAGCGACCTTTGAAAATCTGGCAAATAATAATTTTAAGATAGGATACCTTATATTGAAAGCTGTAGCAAAAAAACTTACAGAAAGGTTAAAAGCTGCCAATAGTGATATTGCGACTTTGTTTGGTGCATTGGCAGAAGAGATAGAACAGGAAGGTTAAAAAAATTCGAACTAATTATATTTCACAATAATGGGAAAGTAATGATTTTTCTTTTTCTAATGTTGTTGATTCTTCATGTCCTGGATAAATAATTGTTTGTGGTGGAAATTGGATCAACTTTCTTAAAGTGCATATCATCTTTTTAGGATCCGCACCAGGGAGATCTGTCCTACCTATCCCACCCGAAAAAATTGTATCGCCTGAAAACATAATTTTTTCATTTTCAAAGTAAATAACAATAGAACCTGGAGTATGACCACTTGCAAGAATTAATTTGCATCCAGGGAAAATTTGAAATTCTTCACCATCAAAATACTCAGCATCATCTATCTTTTCAAATTCAAAACCAATAAAACCTGCACCATTAGTATTAGGATCATTTAAAAATTCATAATCCAGCTTATGAATAATTGTCTTTTGTTTATTATTTATAACATTTTTTACATAATGATAACCAAGAATATGATCTATATGATAATGAGTAAAAATAATATAATCAATATTTTTGCCCATTAAAAAACTTATAAGTTCTTCATCTTCAAATCCTGGATCTATTAAAATCGATATACCATTATATAATATCCAATAGCAATTAGTACTAAGAGGTCCTACTATAAATCTTTTAATTTCCATTCAAATGACCTTTATAAAAAATTAAACATATCCTTTAATCTGGATTCCCAGCTAAAATTAATAGCTTTGTTAGAAATATTTTCAAGGTTTTCTTTTCTTTTACTATCTGTTTTTGGAAGTATGTCAAAAATTTCTTTGGTATATAAATTAAATAGACTTTCTTCTATTAATCTTCTAT
>DAOOKC010000066.1:0-9236 GCA_035385485.1 Exilispira sp. | reverse complement strand
TAAAAGAATTAAAGAGGATTAAGCAAATAAAATCTCAAATATTGATAATAATAATGTTTATTCTGTAAAAGAGATAACTTTAAGAATTAAGTTAAAACTCGAATCTGAAGAGTTTTCAAATATTGCTGTAAGTGGCGAGGTTTCAAATTGTTCTACTTCTCAATCAGGTCATCTTTTTTTTAACTTAAAGGAAATTAATCAACAGACAAATGAACAATATTTATTAAAAGCAGTTATATGGAAAAATTCATTAAAATACTTAAAAATGAATTTGAAAGATGGAGATAAAGTCATATGTAAAGGAAGGATTAATCTTTATGCTCCAGCAGGTGAATATAGATTAATAATAGACAGCATTGAATTGAGTGGAGAAGGGGAGTTCTGGAAAAAATTTCTAGAACTTAAGGAAAAGTTAATTAAAGAAGGTCTTTTTGAACAAGCAAGAAAAAAGCCTATACCTAAATATCCGCAAAAAGTTGGTATTATTACTTCTGAAACAGGAGCGGCTCTTCAGGATATATTGAATACCATTAAAAGTAGGGCAAATAATATAGATATATATGTTTTCCCTGTATTGGTTCAGGGAGAAGGTGCTGCTGAAATGATTAAAAACGCCATTAAATATGCTAATCAAAACTATTCAGGATTATTGGACATCATTATATTGGCAAGAGGTGGCGGTTCAATTGAAGATTTATGGCCATTTAACGAAGAAGTTGTTGCAAGAGCGATAGCTGAGTCATCAATACCAATTATAAGTGGGGTTGGTCATGAAACTGATTTTACAATAGCTGATTTTGTTTCTGATTTTAGAGCGCCTACACCAACGGGAGCAGCTACCATTGTCTGTCAGGGATATCTGAATGCAAAAGAAATTTTATCTAAATCCAGGCAAAGGCTTCAAAATAATATTGTCAGAATTTTATCATATTATTCCGATAAAATATCTATTGCTCCATTGAAAAAAAGACTTTTATTAATTTTGCAAAATAAAATTGATAATTATAAGATAAGAGTAGATTTTAATATTTCAAAATTAACATCATCTTTCAATTCGACTTTTTCGAACAATAAACAAAGACTAAATAGTGCTACAAAATTGATACAGAATTTATCACCACTTAATATTCTTTCTAAAGGATATTCTATAACAAAAAAACAAGATGGAACAGTCATAAAAAATAGTAATGAAATTAATAATAATGAACTGATAGAGACAATTTTATATAAAGGAAAGATAGTTTCAAGTGTAATAGAGAAAAAAAATTAAAAAGGGAAAAATCATGGAAAAGAAAAAATCTAATGAATATGCTAATAGAAGTTTTGAAGAAAATTTAACTAAACTTGAAGAAATAGTTTCTAAGATGGAAAGACATGATGTGAGTTTAGATGAAGCAATAAAACTTTATGAGGAAGGATTAAATCTTTCTATCTATTTAAATGATGTTTTAACAAAGTATGAAGGAAAGATTAAAATTTTAGATAAAAATTTTGAAGAAGGAAAGATTTCTGAAAAAGAATTAGAAGAAAAAGTCAAAGAAGAATTGGATAAAGAAATGTTAGAAGATAATGAAGAAGAAATAGTAAATAAAGAAACAAAAGATGAAAATAAAAATAAAGAAGAAGATGCAAAAAAAAATAAAAAAGAAAAAAATAATAAAAATAAAATAAATAAAGATTTAGAAAAAGATGAATTTGAACTAAAAGAAAATGAAGAAAAAGAAGATAATGAAAATGACCAATTATTTTTTTAAAATATATATACCCATTAGAAAAAGAAGATCAGATAATCTGTTTAAAAATTGAACAATTTTACTATCTTTACTTAAATATTTTTTCATTCTCACCACAAGTCTTTCTGCTTTTCTTGTTAGTGTTCTTGCGTAATTTAAATATGCTTCAATTTCATTTTCACCAGGAATTATGAATGAATTTAGTTTTCCTATTTCTTTTTCAATTTCATAGCAAATAATTTCTATGGCAAAAATATCATCATTTGAAATTCTATTCTTACAAAATTTATTTAAATTTTCCTTTTTTACTGCAAGCTCAGACATAAGAGTAATTAATTTTTTTTGAAATAAGTAGATTAAAGAATCAAAGTAGATTATTTCTTTTTCAGAAACAATAGATATATATTCGGGATAATCTTTTAATAGATTATTGAAATCAGATTTAATATAAACTTTTTCATTATTTATTAAATAATTTTTAAGTTTGAATCTAATAATACCAAGAAAAGAGAAAAGTTCATCTATTGTTCCATATGTTTCGGGTCTTATGCTTGATTTTAGTACTTTTGTTCCATCGAATAATCTTGTATAACCTTGATCTCCTTTTTTGGTGATTATTGACATTGATCATCCTCTCTAATGATATTAGCACCAAGCTTATTTAACCTTTCATCTATTTTTTCATAGCCTCTATCTATCTGTCTTATATTGTAAATTTTTGATTCCCCATCTGCAAGCATTGTAGCTATAAGTAATGCCATACCCGCTCTTATATCTGGAGAAGTAACTGTCACTGGATTCATCTTCGTTGGTCCAGATATAACAACTCTATGAGGATCACACAAAACAAGTTTTGCTCCACAGGCTACAAGTTTATCTGTAAAGAAAAGTCTGCTATCGAAAAGTTTTTCAAAAATTAATACTGTTCCATTTACCTGGGTTGCCATAACAACTGTTATAGATGTTAAATCTGATGGAAAACCAGGCCAGATCATATCTGTAATAACTGGAATACCTTCTCCTATATCTGCATGAACCGTTAATTCTTGATTAGCAGGTACTACTATGGAATTATGTTCAAACTTAAAGTCTACACCAAGTTTGTTATAATACATTTTTATTATATGGTAATGCTCGGGGTAAATATCGGGTATAGTAACTTCGGAATGGGTAATAGCGGCTAAACCAATTATCGATCCTACCTCTATATGATCAGAAATTATTTTCCAACTGCCACCTTTTAAATTTTTTACACCGGTAATTGTTAATTTATTGGTTCCAATACCTTCGATTTGAGCACCAATCGAATTTAAGAAGTTACATAAATCCTGCACATGAGGTTCACATGCAGCATTATATATTATAGAGATTCCATCTGCGCAAACAGCACCCATTATTGCATTTTCTGTACCTGTAACAGATGCTTCATCAAGATAAATGTATGCACCTTTTAGTTTTTTTGCCTCTATTTCAAAAGAAGAATTTACTTTAATTTGAGCTCCTAAACTTGATAAAGCTTGAAAATGAGTGTCTATTCTTCTTCTTCCAATGCTATCACCACCTGGTTTTGGTAAAACTGCTTTACCTGTTCTAAGTAAAAGCGCAGGGGCAAAAAGCATCGCAGTCCGAATAAGTCCCCCAAGTTTAGGATCAATAATAGAATTTTTTATTTCCTTTGCTTCGATAATATATTTATGTGGTTCAGGATGTTCAACTTTTGCACCAAGCATTTTGGCTATTTCAATCATTACTTTAACATCTTCTATTTCTGGAACATTTGTTAAAGTAATACTTTGATCTGTTAAAAAACATGCAGCAATTATTGGTAATGCAGCATTTTTACTTCCATTTGGAACAAATGTGCCTTTTATCCTGGTTGGTCCTTTAACTCTAAAATATTCCATATCACCCTCTTGCAAAAATATGCAAATAAAATAATTTTAATCAAGACAAATAATATTAATCTTTAAAATTAATATTTTGAAAAAAATATTTCATAAGTATTTTATCATAAATCTAATTTCGTTTTTTATTATAATCTTTTCAAAATTATTGCGAAGCAGTATTCTAATGTCAGTTTTCTGAAAAATATATTTACTTAAAAATATTCTTATTGATAAAAAAATTAAAAATAGAATAAAAAAAGATTATAAATAAATTATAAACAAATATAAAAAAGGATTATATATGGACTACTTTAATCTTGAAAATTATGATTTTCCCATAACTGAAGATAGAATAAGGAAGTATCCATTAAAGGAAAGAGAAAGTTCTAAACTTTTAGTTGTAGATAAAAAAGGTAATATTATTAAAGATACAATTTTTGATAAAATTATAGACTTTATCGAGCCCGAAACTCTCATTGTATTTAATGATTCAAAGGTTATCAAAAGTAGATTATTTGGAATAAGAGAAAAAAATAATAAATTAATTGAAATAATGATAATAAAAAAAATCGAATCAAATTTATATCTTTCTTTAGTCAAGAATCAAAAAACATTTAAGGAAAATGAAAAAATCCATATAGTAAAAAAAGAAGATAATAAAATCGATGAAGTTGAATATGAAATTATTGTAAAGGGAAAAGAAAAAGAAGGATTATTAATCTCATTCAATAAAAATATCGATTTTGAAACAATAGAGGAATTTGGAAAACTGCCAATTCCTCCATATTTAAAAAGAGAAGCTGAAGAAATTGATGAAATTTATTACCAAAATATCTTTTCAAAAAACAAGGGCTCTGTTGCTTCACCAACAGCTGGTCTTCATTTTACTGAAAGTATACTCTCAAGATTAAAAGAAAAAAATATAGATATAGCCTATATAACTCTTCATGTTGGTTGGGGGACTTTTGCACCAATAAGAACCGAAGATATAAGAAATCATGAAATGCATAAAGAATGGTATTCTATTTCTGAAGAAACAGCAAGAAAAATAAATGAAAAAAAAGAAAAGGATAAAAAAATTGTTGCTTGCGGAACTACAAGTTTGAGAACTTTAGAAGGTTGCTATAAAGATAATGGCAAAATAGAAAAAATAGAAGGCGAGACCTCGATTTTTATTTATCCACCTTATGAATTTAAAATAGTTGATGGTTTAATCACGAATTTTCATACACCTAAATCTTCTCTTTTGCTACTTGTTTCAGCATTTGCAGGATATGAAAATATAAGAAAATATTATAATTATGCTCTTGAAAATAACTATATGTTTTTTTCTTATGGAGATGCGATGTTTATAGTTCCATAAAAATGAAAATTTAATTGTAATTATATTAATAATTGTTATATTTGTATTGATAAAATTGATTAAGGGGGAATAGAAGATGAGTAATGGTGTATTTAAAATACCTCAACCAATTAATGAACCTATAAAAGAATATAGAAAAGGATCACCTGAAAAAATAGAACTTAAGAAAAAATTAGCCGAACTAAGAGAACAAACAATTGAAATTCCATTAATTATTGGTGGAAAGGAGATAAGAACTGGAATAACCGGAAATTGTATTTTGCCCCATGATCATAGCAAGGTCATAGGAATTTACCATAAAGCAACAGCTAAGGAGATTTCCCTTGCTATTGATGCAGCATTAAAAGCAAAGAAAGATTGGGAAAATATGAGTTGGGAGCATCGAGCAGCCATATTTTTGAAAGCTGCAGATTTGCTATCTGGTCCTTATAGAGCCTTAGTAAATGCAGCTACAATGCTTAATCTTTCCAAAACAATTTTCCAGGCTGAAATAGATTCTGCCTGCGAACTTTCTGATTTTTTCAGATTTAATGCGTATTATCTTTCAAAAATATATGAGGATCAACCTTATTCGCCCAAATTAAACTGGAATAGAATGGAATATAGACCACTTGAAGGTTTTATATTTGCAGTAACTCCTTTTAACTTCTTATCAATTGGTGGAAATTTACCTTCAACACCTGCAATTGTTGGAAATACAGTTTTATGGAAACCTGCTTCTTCAGCTGTTTATCCCGCATATTTTGTGATGAAAATACTTATGGAAGCCGGGCTACCCGCTGGAGTTATTAATTTTATACCTGCAAATGGATCTGAAATTGGCGATATTGTTTTTAGTTCACCCGATTTTGCGGGTGTTCATTTTACCGGTTCTACAAAGACATTTCAATCCATGTGGAAGACTATAGGTTCAAATATTGCAAATTATAAATCATATCCAAGAATTGTTGGTGAAACTGGGGGAAAGGATTTTGTCTTTGTCCATAATAGTGCTGATCCATGTGAAGTAGCAACAGCCTGTGTTAGAGGAGCTTATGAATATCAGGGCCAAAAATGTTCAGCTGCTTCAAGGGCATATTTCCCTTCATCTATAGCTGATAAAATTATTGAAATAATGAAAGAGCAAATATCAAGAATTAAAATGGGTGATCCTGAGGATTTTAGAAATTTCATGACAGCAGTTATAGATGAATCTGCTTTTAATACAATCTCTTCATATATAGAGATCGCTAAAAATGATGAAAATACATATAAGTTTATAACTGGTGGAAAATGTGATAAATCCAAAGGTTATTTCATAGAACCTACATTAATAGAAACAAAAGATCCAAAAGCAAAGTTGATGCAGGAAGAGATATTTGGTCCAGTTTTAACTTATTATATCTATGATGATGCTGATTATGAAAAAACTGTTGAATTATGTGATCAAACATCAGGTTATGGGCTTACAGGAGCTATTTTTGCTAAAGATAGAAATGTTATCGTTGAACTGGAAAGAAAATTAAGACATTCAGCTGGTAATTTTTATATAAATGACAAACCAACAGGTGCAGTTGTTGGACAACAGCCTTTTGGTGGAGCAAGAGCATCTGGTACAAATGATAAAGCTGGATCTTATTTAAATCTATTAAGATGGATTAGTGCAAGAAGTATAAAAGAAAATTTTATTCCTCCTAAAGATTTTATTTATCCATTTATGGAAGAAGAATAGAAAGTTTAAAATATAAATTTTACATTCAAAAATATTAAACTATACTTGATATGAGGGAGCAGAAGGATGAATATCTTAATCTATGAGCAAATATCACCTTCAATAATAGAAAAAATAAAATTGCTTGGACATGAAGTTTATGATATAAGTAATGATAGATCAAAAGAAACTGAATATCTTCCAATTTGTGAAACTATAATTGTTAAATCTAAAACATTTGTTAACAAGGATTTGATTGATAAAGCAAAAAAATTGAAATATATAATTAAAGGTGGAGTAGGGATTGATAAAATTGATGCAGATTATGCACATAATCTTGGCATTCATGTTTTAAATACTCCTGATGCTCCTATCATATCTGTTGCTGAATATGTTTTTGGTCTTATTATCTGTCTTACCAGAAATATTTCTCAATCAGATTTAGCCTTTAAAAATGGTGAAACAGATTTTGAAAAATTTAAGGGATATGAATTATATGGTAAAACTTTGGGAGTTGTAGGCTTTGGTAGAATAGGTAGAGAAGTAGCAAAACGAGCATTGGCTTTTGGTCTTAATGTTATTGCTTGTGATAAATATCTTTCCATGTCTCCAATGCCTTCTGTAAAACTTTATCCTTTAAATCAACTATTAGCAGAATCAGATATAATTACATTTCATCTTACATTTGACCCCAAAAAAGATAAACCTATCATTGAAGAAGAACATTTTAGTATGATGAAAGATAACGTATTTTTAATTAACTGTGCAAAAAATGGTATAATTAATGAAGTTGCTTTAATTCAAGCTTTAAATAGAGGTAAAATTGGTGGAATAGCCATTGATGTTTTAGGCATGGATTCTTCATTGATACCACTATTAAAGAACAATCCTAAAATAATTGCTACACCAAATCTTGCATCCAAAACTTTTGAAACTGATCAAAGAATATCAGAACATATTTTTACCATTATTAGAGGATTTGAACAAAAGTAAATGAAAAATTGGGAAAAGGTCAATGTCTGATTCTATTTATCATTCAAGGAACTATAATTTGTCAGTTGAAGAAAGATTAGAACTTCTTAAAAAATTAGATAATCTTCAAATTTTTAATAGTATTGATGATGTGAATGATATAATATCTACTGAAGAACAGGAATCTTTTTTTTCTCATTTTAATCTATCATTTTTTGATACTATTATTGCTTTTTTTAGACAGATTTTCCTTGGTGAAGAGATCAAAGATTATATATTTAAAAAAGCAATAAAAAATGAGATTTCATATTTATCACATTTAAATCCTCCAATATTAGATAAAAATGGAACTTTTATTCAAATCTATTTTATTAATTTTTTATATGATGCTGGAAAGATTTCGACTGAATATTCTGAGTTTTTTAAGTTCTGGAAGAAAACAATTGCATCAAAAAATAATTTAATTTCATATTCCCTTTATTTTTTTGATAAAATACAAAAGAACAATGATAAATCTTTATTTGAAATTTTTCATGAGAAAAATCTTATCGATCTAATCAAAGAGAATAAAGATTATAAAAAGGTCTTAGCTGAACATTATTCTACAATAAGAAAACATATTAGAAATCATGTTGAAGATTTGTTAAAACAACTAAATAAATTATATAACTTAATAATCTTTTTTACTTATGATTTTGTTCATCTTTTTAAACTTTTATATCCTGTGCGTTTTGACAACTTTAATATTGACTTTTATCAAAATCAATTTTCTGAAGTTCATATAGACAAATTTGCAAATATTATAAGAACCATCAGCAGACTTTTTATGGTCTATCCATATTTTAATGAATTTTTAGAAGATGATCTTAAATTTTTTTTAGATTATTATAATGAAATTTTCCCTGATATTCAAATAGATAAAACTGTTTTTTTTAAAAAATTGTCTGATTTTTCAGAGCAGATTCAATATTATGCTGCTAAAGATATTGTTAATAGATTATATAGAATAATATATAAAAATCCTATGCTAAAAGTTCCTTTCTATACTATAAATCTTGATTTAAAAACATCTTTTGAAAAAAACGTAGAGCAACTACTTGAAGAAAAGGTAAAAGAAGCAGAATCTGTTGTTGAAAATATGCTTTTTCAGGATTTTTATAAAGTATTAAAAGAAGAAGGAGCAGATAAGGTCAAACCTTTAGATGCAAATGAATCACTTGAATTACTTTTAAATAAATTTGAGTTATCATCCTTACAATATTTAAAAAGTTATCTTATTTTTTACTCTTTTTATAAAGGCATCTGGCTAACAAAGATTTCAAATAAAGTTTCTCACTTTATAGAATTTAAGTATTATTTTTTTACACAAAGTGATTTAAAATCTATTAAAAATATACTTGAAGAACTGAATCAAACTCTAATCGATTTTGATTTAATAGATAAACTTGCCAATAATATAAAAATTGAGATGATGAAATTCGAAAAAAAATTACCGACAAAAGATGATTTTTTAAAATTAACTCTTCTGGTTTCAAATCTTGATTCAAAAATGAAACAAACTCTTGTTTTTAGCATAACAAATATCTTAAAAT
>DAOOKC010000065.1:0-9928 GCA_035385485.1 Exilispira sp. | reverse complement strand
TTTCTTTTAACTTTGATAATCAAAAAAATAGATAAACTAGATGATTCTTCTTTTCGAATAATATTAAAATCAATTATCTCTTTGAAAAATAAAGATATTATCCTGAATAACACAGGTTATTCTTCTTTTGATGAAATAATTTATAAATTATTAAATAAAAGTAATATCATCGATCATGATGAATATATTTTAGCTTTAAACTTTCTTACATCAAATCTAACCTCACTTAATAATATAAATGATCAAGATAACAATAAAGATAGTGAAAATAAGAATGAATTTGATGAAGGATCTGAAAATTTTAGCATTTTGAAGGATAATAAGATTTTTAATCAGTATAAATATTTTATTGAACTTGTTGCAATTTCAAATATTAATGAATATGAAAAAATCGAATATTTTAATAAATTTTTTGGAAAAACTAAGATAAAAGAAAAAGAATTTCACGAGATTTTGAAAGTGATAGAAGATAATAAAGAATTGGATGATAATACCATTAAAAATATATATTTACTTTTACCCTTTGTAGAAAACTGCCATGATCTTTCTTTTGCTACGGATTTTTACCTTTCTCATTTAGATATCTTTTCGATTCCAGAAAAATTTTTATATTTAATTTTAACAAAACTTGATAAAAATATTTTATACAAATATATAGATGAAAGAAATTTAGAGTTGAATGTTTTAAAAAAATTTGTAAAAATAATTCCAGAATTACTATTAAAAAACAAGGATTTATTGAAAACCTATTCTGAAAAGGAGTTAGTCCAAATCTATTTTGAATCAAATGATCCAAAAATCTTATATTATTTTATAGAAAATTCTTTAATTTCAATAGATAAAATATTTTTATATTCAAAAAAATATGAACAAAAAATAAGATTAACAAAGGATCTTTTGAATTATTCAAAGCTATTTCCAATCTCAAGCTATAATATGATGAATTTAATTCAAAATATTCCTGTTTCAAAGATTAAAAATTATAAAAATGACAATTTTATTGATAACTACAATTTTATTCTTGGTTTATTTGTGTATAATATATTAGAATATGATACTATAGAAAAATATGAAATTTTAAAAACAATACTATCTATTATGCCCAATGAAATTGAAAAAGAAGAATTTAAGTTTGATTTAAATTTGTTCAAAGAAGAAAATTTGTTGGACTTTTATATGAATATCTTATTAAGTTCATTTTTTATAAGCAATAATAAAATTATAACATTTATAGATAATTATAATTTGCCTATCTACCTTGGATTCGAAAAACTATATAAATCTGACTTAGAAGATGTTAAAAGAATATATTATGAAAACAATGATGATGAAAATTTAGATTTTAACATAATATTTTTCTATCAATCTATTTTTGATTTAATAATAAAATCCTACCAGGATCCACAATTACTTGAAAAATATATAATATCTCAAATAAAAGATGATTTTGATATTTCATTCCTTTTCTGGAATACTGTAATTAAATATAGAGTACCAGGTATGATTTATATATTTGATAAATACTATGGAGGAATTAAATGGGAAAAAATAAGAGATTCATACTTAAAATTATTCAAATAAAATTAATATTAATTTTTTTATTTTTTCTATTTTTTTTTCCCATTTCCAATACAAAAGCTGATTTTCAAACTTCTAAATCAATAACCTTATTTATTAACTCATATCCATATAAAGCCAATATTTATATTGATAAAAAATATGTAGGTCAAACTCCTTTTATAGTCAGAGATTTAACAGTAAAAACAATAAAAATAAAAATTGTTAAAGATAAATTTCTGACATTTGAAAAATCTTTTACCTTTAAAGAAGATAAAAAATTTGATAGTATTTTTGTTTGGCTTCAACCTCAAAATTTTTCTTTATCTATTCTTGATACTTATTCTATTAAATTAAATAAAGAAATATATGATTCTCCAGTTGAAATAGATAATATTCCAAATGGTTCTTACCAAATTTATAAAAAAGGTAATACCATTTATTTTATTCATGATAATGTAAAATTTTATATATCTATTTTATCCTATATATTAACTCTTGGGTCTGCGGGTTATGGAGCTTTTAATGGTTCTACTGAACTTTTAATTGTATCTGCTGTTAGCTTTATTATTTCAATTTATTTTTTATTTACGACATATTTACCTTCAAAAGATCAATATTTAATTAATAAAAATCCTTTAATTAAAGAAGATGAAAATATATTTACTCAAGCACAAAGCTATTTAAATAAATCTCAATTTAACCAGGCAATAGGACTACTGCAGCAAATACTTACCAAATATCCTGAATCATATTATGTACCACATAGTATGTATTATATCGCATACTGTTATGATGCTCTTGGCGACTTTGCTAAAAGTAAAAATTATTATGAACAATTAATCCAGAACTATCCTATCATAGATTTTTACGATGTTTCGTTTTATTCATTAGGAAAAATTTACTATGATGCAGGATTATATGAAAAGTCTATACAATTTTTTACCAATATTTTATTTATTCAACCCGATATAATCTCTGAGGATTATGTTGACTCATATATTTTGCTAAACTATATTAAGATATTTTTAACTACAGGGAAAGACAATAAAGATGAGATAACATATTATTTTCAAAAGGTATTAAAAGAAAGAATAGGAATTTTAAGAGGCGAAGTTTATTATAACATGGCTTTATATTATTTAAAAAATGGTAAAAAGGCAGAAGCAATAGAACTTTTAGAAAAAATAATAAAAGACAATCTATTATTCACAGAAGAAGCAACTAATTTATTATCTCAATTATCAGATTGAGAATTTTCTTTTTTGTGCAATTATTCTTTCAGGAGATTTAACTAAAATGGCGTACAAATATGTTTTTGGTCCTGTACCTTCAAGAAGATTGGGGATCTCTTTGGGGATCGATCTTCTTCCATTCAAAACATGCTCATTCAACTGTATTTATTGCGAATGTGGTAGAACTACTCAATACTTAAATGAAAGAAAAGAGTTTTTTCCAGTTGAAGATATATTTTCTGAAATATCAGATTATCTTTCAAATAATGAATATCCCGACTTTTTAACATTTTCTGGGTCTGGGGAGCCTACCTTATATAGTAAACTTGGTGATTTGATCAGTATGTGCAAATCAAATTTTCCAGAAGTTAAAATAGCAATTATTACTAATTCATCTTTATTGTATAGAGAAGATGTTAGAAAAGAATGCAGTCTTGCAGATGTTGTTCTTCCTTCTTTAGATTCTGCAAGATTAGAATCTTTTATTAAGCTGGATAGACCTTTAGATAAAGATAAACTTAATCTAATAATTTTAGGATTAATAGAGTTTAGAAAAATATATGATAAAGAAATATGGTTAGAAATATTTTTTGCTCAGGGTATAAATGATACTGAAGAAGATTTAGAATCACTTTATCAGGCTATTATAAAGATCAAACCTGATCTAGTCCAACTCAACACTCTTGATAGACCACCTGCAGAATCATTTACCAAACCAGTTACAAAAAAATTCTTAGAAGATATTGCAAAAAGATGGAATGATCTTCCTGTTGAAATAATAAGCAGGTATAAAAATAGAAATGAGATAGAAAATTATTCAAAAGAATTTGAGCAGCAATTACTCAATGCATTAAAAAGAAGGCCACTTACGAGAAGTGACCTTATAGCAGCTTTTAATAAACCAATGGTAGAAATAGCTAAGTACCTAGATATATTGGAATATGAGAAAAAGATTAAGAATGTAATTTTAAATAAAAAAATCTTTATACAATATATAGGTAATTAAATAAATATTTTTTATAATAATTTTTCTTTTTTATCTAATCATTCTTTTTATCAAATTAAATATAAAATCAAAAATAATTTTTCCTTTTTATTTCCCTTTAATAGATTCTAAAAGATCTTTTAATAATTTAATTTCTTTTTCTTCAATCAACTTATCTTCTTCATCAAAAGGAATTGCAAGCCCTTTTTGTATTATCTCTCTTGCTTTAGCATATTCTTTTTGTTCAATTAAAAATTCAGCATAAAATCTATAATTAACTCTACCTGTAGGTCCATATTGTAAGGAAAGTTCATAGTATTCTTTGCATTTAGTCTTGCTCTTACCAGGAACTTTTTGATAAAGTCTTCCAAGTAGCATATATGGACCACCTTTACTAAATTTTGGGTCAATCTCAGCAGCTTTAGTTGCTGCCTTTTCCATTGGTCCTACTGCAGATAAGCTTGCTAAAATACCATTTACCTCACCCCAACTTCCAAGGCATACAGCATAATAATAATATCCTTCTACACCATTTGGATTTAATTTTGTAGCCTTTTCAGCAGCATCCTTACCAGCTGTAAAATTTTCCTTTTTGGTTTTATTATCTGTAATAAATTCATTTGTATAAAAGTGAATTGCTCTTGCAAATTTCCAGGCAGCTTCATATGAATTGGGATTTTGTTCATAGAGTTTTTTGTAATATTCATAAGCTGCTTTTGCACCTTCCATAGAGTTTCTATTTTTCCAGGCAGTATCATCAAATGAGAAGAAGATTAATAATAAAATTAAAAATAAAGGTAAGAAAAATTTTGAAAATTTTTTCATATATCCTCCATTAAAAATTTAAATAGTTACTAAAAAAATTTTACAATAGATAATTAATTTTACAATATTTAATTTTCTTTATAATATTTTATCTTTTATTTTTTATTTTTAATTTTTTATATATAATTCTTCATATCTAATTTTCTAATATCTGGTAAGTTACTATTTTTTGATCTGAATCAATTATCAAAATGCCAAATGTACCTGAAACTGATTTTGAAAATGATTTTATTCTAATATAATAAAGATCTGTTTCAGCTTCAAATGTGGCACTTGGCTCTGCATTTAACATGGTTATACCACCAACCTGATCTTCATAGGTTATATCTGAAGCATAGCAATTTTCCAAAAGTTTATTATCTTTGTCAAAAATCTGGAAAAACAAGTCTTTAAATGAAAATTCTTTTTGATAAATCTCAGCATTATAAAAATCAGCAAGATAAATATAGTATGTTTTATTTTTTACTGTGTTGAAACTTATTGTTAAAGTCAAATTCTTAATCTCAATAATATCAAGATCTATTGTTTTCTCGGTAAATATGCTTTCTATTTTTGATTCATAACCGATAGGGTTAGTCCAATTAATTTCCTTAGGTTTTAAGATAGCTGAATCACTTTCCAGTTTTATTCCAAATGTTCCTTCGTAAATTAAACTTATTGGCTCTACTAAAATATTAATGATATTGGATTTGGCAGTAAATTTAGCAGAATAATCAACACTTAAAGATGTTATTCCTCCATCTTCTGCATCAGAAGAATATACAGCTTCATAATAATTATTATTTTCATCCATTATATGAAACCATAAACCTTCAAGTGTAAAATAGGTGCCAAAAAGATTATTATTATAAGAGTCAACTAATGTTAATTTATATTCCTTATCTTTTTCAACTATATATGTTATCTTTATTGCCTTTGCCTCTGTTATTTTATATTGCTCAAGATCATACTTCTTCATAGCTTCCTTATGCAAATCATCGAAGATTGATTTTGATAATTTGTAGCTTACCTTTTTATTTTTGGAGCTTAATAGAGCAAGACCGAAAGTCCCATTGGATTTTATGGATGTTCCTCTTATTCTAACATAAACAAGGTTATCTAAAGGCTTAAATGATGCGACATATTCCTTTTCTGAAGTTGTTATTCCACCTTCTTTGAAAGGTGATTTATAGATATTTGAAGGATAGGCAGTTTTTTTGTCTTTTTGATATACTGAAACAATGGCATACTCTAAGGTATATTTCGCTCCAAATGCTTCACTATTGTATGAATCGATGACAAAAAGATTGTATTGCAAAGTTTTGTCTACTTCAAATTCTAAAAAAATATCTTTTTCCGATTCAAGTTTGAATGAGTCAAATAAATTTGATTGTAAACTGATGAATAAAAAAGGAAGAATAAAAATACCAAAGACTATAAAAATTAATATTTTTCTATTCATACTTTATCCTTGTTTTGTATCTTTTAGTTTATTTTATTTAAGAATTTTAATATTTCAAGATTGTGGTTTTTTTAAGATTGAATAAAATTTTTAAAAATTTAATATGATTGTAGTCCCTTCTTCTAACTTTGAATAAATCTGTAGATTGATACTATATATAGTGCATATTTCTTTTACTATTGATAAACCTATACCACTAGTTTTTTTTGATTTATCAGTAATTCCATTTTTTGCCCTATAAAATCTCTCAAATATACGACCAAGTTCATTTTCAGATATTCCTACGCCATTATCCATTATTATTAAAGAAAAAGATGATTCATTTTTACTCTTGTTTTTACCACTAATATTTGCTTCAGAACTAATCTTATAATACGCATATCCTTTATTTTTAAGCCTAGTCGCTATTTCAGATATAAAATTTTCTGCTTTGTCACTTTTATATAGATATATTTCTAAAGATTTAATAGAATTAATATTATGTGTTATAGAATTTTTAAGCAAATTTTCTACTAAAGATCTTAAATGATTCCTTCTAATCTTATAATAAATATCTTTGTCTATATCTTTTTTTGCTTCAATATTTTCCTTATTAAATAAATATAAAATCTTTTCAATATATATTTCAAGTTCTTCACTTACTGAAAGTAAAGGAATTTTTTCTGTTTGATTATTTTGTTTACTAGAAAATATATTTATCTGATCTACAAGTTCATTAATTCGCTCTATTTCTTGATCAATTGCCATTATTGTTTCAGGGCAAAGATCTATTATCCCGTCCTTAATCCCATAAATATATGAGCGTATTATATTTATTGGAGTTGAAATATCATGTGTTACTTCTGATGTTATTTTTTTTCTGAACTGCTCATCATTTTTAAGTTGAATAGATAACTTATTAAAAGATTCTACCAATAAACCAAGTTCATCATTACTTTTATTTTCAATTATATCACCATAATCTCCATTAGAAAGACTAACAGTTTTCTTTACAAGAGCTCTTATTGGTTTTGTGAATTGCTTTGCAATAAAATAAGATATGGGAAAAGAAATGATTAAAAGAATTATATAAAAAACTAAAAATAATAATCTTAACTTCTCCAGGAATTTTTTTGCTGCTTCATTAAAAAAAACCATATTGATAGTATATACTTTAAAAGGAGCATTTCTAAAAATAAATTGCTCCATGAAAAAACCTGCTTTTAATTTAGGAGGAGAAATCCTATTAATTCTTCCAAATTGGAATGGAGAAGGAATTGGATTTTCCATCCTTTGAGTTTCAAACCTTGGTGGTGGAGGTGGGATAAATTCAAAATTACTTTTATTATATGAAAATATTAATGCCCTATTAAGAAATATTGTGCAAGACACGATATATTTATTGTTTGCTAAAAGATTGTTAATCTGTTCAAATCGTTCTATCTTATCATTTTCTTTATTCTCATTATCTATATTTTGATTTGCAAGAATAATTTTTAAGTTTTCTACAAAGTTTTCTTTTTCCCTACCCAGATCTTCAACCAAAAAGATTCCAAATTGTCTATATATTAAATTTTGAAAAAAAAAGTATGAAAAAATTGTGACTATTAAAAGAAGTAGACTAATTGCTAAAAATAACTTTACCCATAAATATACTTTAATTTTTTTCATTTTGTTTAAAACCTATATTATTTACCCTTTTTTTAAGCTTATAAAAATATCTTAGTCAGAATCAAGTTTATAACCAAGCCCAAAGACTGTTTTTATATAATCTTTTTTTAATTTTTTCCTTATATTCTTTATATGGGTATCAATAGTTCTATCTGATATAATAGTCCCATCAGGTGTAATTGCATCAATCAATTGCTCTCTTGTAAAAACAACTTTTGGATTTTGTGCAAGTTTAAAAAGAATTTCAAATTCTGCTTTAGTTAAATCAATCTTTTCATCCTTTATTTTGACAAGAAAATATTTTCTATCAAGCTCTAAATCTTTATATATGACTTTATCAAGATTTATTAAACCTGCTCTTTTAAGTATTGCCCTGACTCTCAAAATCACTTCATATGGAGTAACAGGTTTTACAACATAATCATCTGATCCTAAAAGAAGCCCTTCGATTTTATCCTGATCACTTCCTTTTGCAGTTAGCATCAAAACTGGTATATTTTTTATTTCTCTTACCTTTTTTAATACTTCATCACCACTTAGACCTGGAAGCATTCTATCTAAAATTATGCAATCAATCTCATTATTTAAAGCAAGATCTATTGCCTTTTCTGCATTATCATGAAGTATATACCTTAAAACCCTCTTTTTCAAAATAGAGTTTCAATATCTCAAGAAATTTTATCTCATCCTCAACAATAAGAATATTCATTTTTATTCCTTTATTAACTAATATATAACAAATTTTGAAAAAATTATGAAGATAAAGTGAAATAATTTTGAAATTTTTAACCTTTTATTGACCAAAAAATAATGAATGATATATTATCTTTAAGTTTGAATTTATAATACTGTTGATTCTCAATTTAAACCTTTTAGGAGTATTTTATGATTGAAAAGATTGCTGAAAAAGTATTCAAAATCTCTAAAGCCCAGCAAACCGAAATAATGTTCTATCATAATGTTGAAGCTCTAACTCGATTTGGTCAAAACCAGATTACTCAACATGTCGAATCTGACAATCAGAGTATGACTATCAGGATGCTTGATAATAAAAGAACAGCATCTATTTCAGTTTCTAATTTTTCAGATTCTGTAATAGAAAAAGCTGTTGAACAACTTTATAATATTCTTAAAATGCAAATACCTGATGAAAGACTTTCTGATCTTCCAGAAAACTTAAAATATATTTCTGAAGCAAAAAAAAGCGAATCATTCGCAAGATTGGATGAATCTACAAGAGCTGAATATGTTAAAGAATCAATAGATTACCTTATTAAAGAATCATCTATTGGTGCGGGTATTTGCAGTCAAACAAATTCAACTATTACACATATAACAAATAAAAACTATTTCCATACTTATCATGATTGGAAATTCTCTTTCTCTTTAAGTGCAAAAAATAATTATGGAATTACAAGAGAAGAATTTAATGGAACTACATTAGAAAAATTCAATCCCGAAGAATTAGCTGAAAAATGTATCTATTCTTTAAAATTACTAAAAGATAAAAAAAAGATTGATGCTGGAAAGTATGATGTGATTCTTACACCTGCTGCTTTTGCAGAACTTTTATTATATCTTTTTTATTTTAGTTTCTCTGCAAAGGCTTACCATGAAAAAAGAACATTTATGGTAAATAAAAAAGGTCAGCAGATTTTTTCTCCTCTTCTTACTATAATAGATAGACCAAGAACAGATGAAGGTCCCGCATTATTTTATGATTTTGAAGGTAGTCCAACCACAAATACTGTTTTGGTTGATAAAGGTGTATGTAATAATCTTGTTTCAAATAAATATTATTCAAAAATACTTAATATTCCAAATACTGGAAATTGCTTATCCCCAACTACTTTGGATTGCTATCCTTTAAGACCAGAGGTTTTACCAGGTAAAAAAAGTTTGAAAACAATGATAGAAGAATCAGATAATGTTCTTTTGATCAATAGATTACATTATTTAAATATTATTGACCCATTAACCCTAATGGTTACCGGAATGACCCGAGATGGAGTCTTTACAATAGAAAAAGGCAAAATTACAAAAAGCACAAATAATTTAAGATTTACAGAATCTATCTTAACTGCTCTTTCAAATATTGAAGAACTTTCTTCAGATACATATGAATGTGAATATTTTTTGGGTTTTATGAATGTCCCTGCTGTTAAAATTAAAAATTTTAATTTTTCATCTGTAACTGATTTTTAGTTTTATTATTTCTATTTTTTTTGGAGGTAA
>DAOOKC010000064.1:9521-9965 GCA_035385485.1 Exilispira sp. | reverse complement strand
AGTCAAATTCATCTGCCCACCTACAGCTGTTCTTTCAATTAAAAGAAGATTTAATCCATATCTTGCTGCATAAATAGCTGCACTCATGCCTGCTGGACCACCACCAATAATTATTAAATCATACATAAAATCCTCCAAAAGATTATGTTAAAAAGACTATAAAATAAAATTAAAAAATTAACTTACATAATTATTTAATCAAATACTAAAACTAAATGAACTATAAACTCTATTTACTTTAAGAATAAATGAACACAAAATAACTTTATTTTATACTAAATTTAAAGGTAATAATTTTGCAAAATTTGAAAAATATATTTGAATATAATATAAGAAAAAAGCATAATTTAGTCAATTTGACTTTAATTTTAATTAATTAATCAAGAATTTTTTAAGATTTTTTTTATTTTTAATCTTTATTACTTAAAATTTTATTTCGCAAAT
>DAOOKC010000064.1:0-9511 GCA_035385485.1 Exilispira sp. | reverse complement strand
ATTTAAGTAATTCTTTTATATTTGTACTTATTACTTCATCAGAAATACTTGAGAGCAGTCCACTTTTTGGTTTATATGCTATCCCAATGCCACTGATCCTTATAGGACAAATATCATCAGTTCCATCTCCAACATATATTATATCCTGCATCTTTATGTTAAATTTTTCAGATAAATAAATAATAGCATTAGATTTGCAAATAGAATGGTTGCACAATGATTTTGAAGAATTAATAAAATAAGAAGGGATAAGAACTTCACCAGAAAAAATATTATTATTTATTCCAAGTTGATTTGCAAGAGAAAAATCAAGTCCCAAATTTTTTCTAACTGTTTCAGTTATTACATCAAAAGAATTACTAACAATTCCAGTTATATATCCTCTTAATTTTAATTCTTTTATTATATTGATAATTTCTTCTGAAATCTTTATATTATTTACAAAATTTATTAACTCATCTTTATTAATTCCACTTAGTAATCGGGCTATTAACTTTTTTTGTATTGTATAATTATTGTTTTTTGAAAGAATATCAAGATATTCATTTATTAGATTTTTCTGAATAAAAAAATCTTTAAGTATATCTTTATCTAAAATTACATTTGAAAGATTAAAAACTATCATCTTTTTCAGATTTATAATTGAAGATTCAACAGCATTTGCCATTGCATTTTGAATAACACTTATCGACTGAAGACCATCAAGATCTAATAGCTTTTTATCTGCTGCTCTTTTTAATATTGCTCTTGCGACCTCCGAAGACATTTTCCCGAGTTGTTGCCATGGTTTTGATTTATTATCAATTTTACCGATATGCACTTCTTTGATCTTAGCTTTAAGGTTATAAACATCTATTAAAATACCAATATCTACTCCATAATCATTTTCAAAAGTCACTTTTTTAAGTAATTCTTTTTCACCCGCAATCATTCCTGAAAGAGGTTGAGAAAAAGTAAGAAGATCTGGAAATAGTAGTCCTAATAGTGGTTTTGCTACAAGTTCTGTAACCCTACCTGCTTCTCTATCAAATGTAGACTTCACAAAATTATAACCTTCATAAATTATAGGGTATGTTAATTTTTCTATTATATCATCTTCATAATTTTCAATATCACCATCAAGATAAACTATTATATTGTTTTTAGCATAATGAAGTCCTTCCTGCATCGAGTAACCCTTACCCCTTACAGCACTTATAAATACTTTTGCACCATGTTCTTTTGCTTTTCCTACAGTATTATCATCTGAATTATCATCTATCACTATAATTTCATCTACCAGTTTGCTTTTTTTCACAAGATCTATTACTTTCCCAATACTTTGCTGCTCATTTAATGCTGGAATTATAACAGTAACATTTTCCTTTTTTTTGAAAAATGATTCTATTCTTTTAAAAAAATTCATTGTCCATCCTTTATTTATTTGATGAATAAATTATCTAATTTTCATTTTCTAATAACTTTTATTATAGAATTTTTACCCCTAATTCTCAATAATTTTTATCCATATTTCTCTTGTCCTTGGTCCATCATATTCAGCAAAAAATATCCCCTGCCACCTTCCAAGTTGAATTTTACCATTTTCGACTATAAGACAAAGCTGATTACCTGTAATAACTGATTTTATATGAGCATCAGAGTTGCCTTCGCTATGGGTAAAATTAAAATTATGCGGAATAAGTCTTGAAAGAAAATTTTCAATATCATAAGCAACATCAGGATCTGCATGTTCATTTATTAAAAGACCGACTGTAGTATGTGGATTATAACAGATAACTATCCCATCTTTTATTTTCCCTTCAATTTTTTCAATTAATTTTGAGGTAATATCTATAAGTTCAATTCTTTTTGAACTATGAATAGTTAACTTTTCCATAATCTATATCCTTTAAAACTGATCAATCGCTTTTTGTAATGGATAATCAAACTCAAGATCAAAAAGCTTCTCTTCCCCATAATATTGCATTAATTGTGAAACCAAAAACCTTATCGATGTATCTGAAAGATAGAGTTTTTCATTGATTAAAAGTTTTTTAATCTCTTTATATAAAATCTCTTTATTTGTTGTACCATATTTTTGAATGTACTGATACAATATACCTTTTTTTTCTAAAGTAGAAATAGTAATAAGTTCACTATCAGAATATTGATAGTATTGTACTTTAATATCTGGTTCAATACCATTTTTATGAATGATATAACCTTTTGGTGTAAAATATTGAGTTATTGTAAGAAAAACTGCCGAACCATCATTAAGCTGAAAAACCTGTTGGACAACCCCTTTACCAAATGTTTTTTCACCAATGATTGTAGCTCGTTTATAATCCTTCATCACTCCAGTAAAAATTTCAGCAGCAGAAGCAGTATTTTCGTCGACAAGAACAACGAGTTTAAAATTATCAGGAATAATTTTCTGATTTGTTGCAAAATATTTTTCATCAAATTTAGGATTTCTCCCTTTGGTATATACTAAAAGTTCGTCCTTGAAAAAATAATTTAAAAGCTGAATAACTTCAGAAAGATAACCACCAGGGTTACCTCTTAAATCAATGACTGCTCCTTTATACTTTTTGGTTGCCTTTACAAGTTCATCTTTTACAGAATTTGCTGTATTATCTCCAAAATCTTCTATTTTTATGTAAAATATATCTTTAGTAAGCTGAGATGATTTAACCATCGTAAGTTTAATAATTTCTCTTTTGACATTTATAATCAAAGGTTCTGAAAGACCTAATCTTTGAATTTTTAAACTTACAATTGTCCCTGCATCTCCTTTTATTCTGCTGGTTACCTGTTCAAGATCAAGCCCTTTAGTAGACTTGTTATCTACTTCCAAAATTATATCTCCAGGAAGAATTCCATATTTTTTAGCAGGAGAATCTGGAATCAATTTAAGTATCATAGGCATATTATTTTCTATGGTTATATAAGCCCCAATACCTCCATATTTATGTGAAAGACTTTGTTGTCTTTCTATAAGTTCTTTTTTAGTTACAAAGCTGGAAAACGGATCATTTAGTGCAGCTACCATACCTTTAGCAGCGCCTTCCATCAATTCTTTATTTTCTGGAGGCTGGATATAATAATTATCATTAATTATCTTTTCAACCTGATATAATAATGATGAATTTGAAAGTTCAGAACTTGAAAATCTTGGGGTGGATATTTCTTGATTAATTATTACAATTATCAATATCGAAATAATAAAAATAAAAAGTAGTCTTTCCTTTTTTCTTTCCATAACTATATCCTAAATAATTTTCATTTATAATAATTATGTGTTAAAATAATAATATTATTATCATTATTTTCAAATAAAATTTATTTTTAAAAAAATCTTTTCGGATAATATCTTTACAAATGAAATACTCAATTATAAGTAAAATAGAATTTATTCAATTATGAATTAAAATAGATTTTAAATTAGTTAGAAAGAAAATTAAAAATATATATTTGATCAAAAAATCATCTTTGGAAAATAATTTTCATTATCCATAAGAAGAAGATCTCTTTTAACCTGTGGATGAAGAATATACATTGAATTAATATAACTTTCAGCATTTGAGACTCTGCCTGGATAAATATAGTTGTATATTTCCTGGGATTTAATGAATAATCTTAAAGCTTCAGATTCATATGCCATGTTCTTTTTCTCTTTAGCCAAAAGAGCATATGCGACCCCAAGATTATTATATCCCACTGCAAGTTTTATTAATGCTTCTTGCCTTTTTGGGTTTTTTATTTCTCTTGTTCTAAGCTGTCTTTCCATGTTTTCCCAGTATGAAACATAATTAGCAAGATATCCAATAGCAAGTTCTGGTTTCCCAAATTTTATATGTGAATTTCCGATGGCAAGTTTTAAGTCTATATTTGATAAATGTTCAATTTCAAGTTGCAAAAATGAGAATAATGCTTCTTCATAATTTTTAAGATGATATTGAATCCAACCAACCATATATTTCTGATAATCATTTGAAAAACCAAGTGCTTGAGCCTTTAGAAAATTATTTAATGCGACTTCATATCTATTGTAAAAAAAATAATTCAATCTACCTATATTATAATAAGCCTTTGGAAAATTAGGATTTTCAGAGACTGCCTTTTCAAAATATGTATATGCCAATGTATCATCATTTTTATCGTAATAAAGCTCTCCAATTTCATTCAGGATTTTGTCAAATACTTTATCATCAGTTTCTTTATATAAGCCAAGATTTATCAATTTTTCTGCAGTTAATAATCCTTTTAATGCGACATCAGGTTGATTCATTTTTTCAAAATAATGAGCATAAGGAAGATAAGCTGGAGCATGATTTGGTGTATATTTCAATATTTTATCAAAAACATCTTTAGCTTCAAAAGGTTGATTTACTTCAAGTAAAAACTCACTAAACTTAGTGAAAACAACTGGATCAACCATTTTTTTAAATTTTTTATCTATCTTATTATAAATATCAGAAGAAGCTTCATAGTTTTTTAGAATAACAAAATCGTTTAACATCCTAACATAATAATTAAAATCAGGTTGAATATGCCTTAACCCTTCAGAATATATATTAATAGCTTGCTGATATTCGTTAAACATCTCGTATCTTTTTGCTATAGCAATGTATAACTGTGGATTAGTAATAAATTTTTTATCTGCAAGAAGATCTTCAAGTATGTTAAAAGCTCGTGATATATTTTTATCGCCTCCACGTGCTATATAAACATCAGAAAGTAATTCATAAAATGAAAGATTGTAAGGCCAAACATTCTTACCTCTTAATGCAATCTGCTCAGATTGATCTAAATAATTCCGCTCCAAAAGCAACCTTCCAAATATTAAATAGTATTTTTCAAATTTGCGCATAGAGGCTGCTCTATTGAAATTTTGCATTGCAACTTCAACATTATTCTCTTTTTCAAGAACATTTATTGCTATTTTATAATAATTTTGAGCCTGATTTGGTATAATAAAAAATTGAAAGATTATCACAAACAACACTATTGAAAGTATTGTTATAGCACTAATCCATTTTATATATGGTAATATTTTTTCTGTTAATGTTGGTATATATACTTTTTCTTCTGGAGTTAAATGGTATGATAAATCAATATTCAATGTATTTTTTAAATATTCCATCACTGCTTTCCAATGAACATTATTGGAAAGCAGATCTATAAGTCCTTCAAGTTCTGTTGGTGAAAGAGCATCATTCAGTATAAGGTTTTTTATTTCATTAGATAACCATGCGGGATAGTTTTTTAATGTATTAATAATAATATGAATATCTTCATCTGAAATCTCAATATTTGAATAATCTGCATGAGGTTTTTCATGTTCTAAACCATGTTCTAATTCGACACCACTTGCTGCTAAAGATAAATCAATAAATTCTTCTGGTATTTCAAGTCTTTCCTCTTTTTCTAATTCTTTTCCTTCTGTTTGAAAGCCTTCTTCTGCTTCTTCTTGTACAGGGAATTCTTCTAATTCCTCTTTTTCAAATGGAATTTCTTCAAATTTTTCTTCTTCTAAAGCTATATTTTCTTCAATTTCAGTACCTGCTTCTTTACCTAATTCAGCTTTCTGTCCAAAAGATATTTCTTCTTCCTTCAAATTTGAAAGATCGAATTCCTCGGTTGATGGAAATTCCATCGATAACATTTCTTCAGAAGGTTGTACTTGCTCAAGAGGTGCTTCTTGTTTGGTTATTTTTTCAGCAGAAATAGTTTTTTCTGGTATTTCTTCTTTCTCAAGACCTTCTAATTCAAAAGAAAAACTTTCGGGTGGAATGGATTCTTTTGATATTTCTTCTTGTTCAAGATTTTCTAATTCAAAAGGGAAACTCTCTTGTGTAATGGATTCTTCGGGTAAAGCTTTTTCAACTTCTGTTTCTAGCTGCTCTTGTTCAAATGTAGATTTTTCTATTTCTATTTTATCTTCTTTTTCTACTTCTTCAAGTGTCTGTTCACCTATCTTTGGTTCTTCTTCTAAAGTAGCACCTATCGATTTAAGATCTTCCCCAAGTATTGATTCTAAATCAAAATCGAAGGAAGCTTCTTTCTCTTCTTCTGTTGTTAAATCTGATAAAATTTCTTTATCAACCGCTGAAATAAGCGATTTTTCACTTTCAACAAGTTGTTCTATTTCATCAAAAGTTCCTTCTCCAAAGTGCTCAATTGTTTTTAATATTTTGTTAATATCTTTTGCCATTTTGATACTTATTTATTTATTATGTTTTAATTTTTGTATTATTTTATTATTTTTCGACATCATATATCTTACCATTAGAAAATTCAGTTTTTTCTTGAAATAAACCAATTAACATATATCTTTATTTATAGAAATGAAAAGTCAAAAATTTAATTTTTTAAGTTTTTTTTTATTTTTATTTTTAACCTTCTTTTCATTAATTTTATTTCCTTTTTTAATATTAATAGATATCTTCATTAACTTAAAAAGAGAAGATAAAAAGCGATACTTTAATGAAAGATTCAACATTTTTTTTATTTATAAGAGTATAAAAAGCTATTTAAAATATAGATCTAATCAAAATTTTCCTTTTTATATATCTATAGCTACGTCAGCAGGAGAAATCTCTACTTTAGAAATTTTATTTGAGTCGACAGATGTCAACCTTTTAATATTTACAACTTCAATAACAGGTAGAAATAAGAAGCTATCTATTAATAATTCAACTATCTTCTATCTTCCAATGCCTAATCTCATTTATTGTTTAATATTATTTTTTTTCTTTAAACCATCTGCTACTTTATTTTTAGAGCATGAATTTTGGCCATCCTATTTTATTTCATCATCTCTTTTAAATATTCCAATTATTACATTTCAAATAAGACCAAATTTATTTAAGTCAGAAATTTTTTCTTTTTTTTATTTAAATCTCTTAAGATTATCTGATTTAATCTTTTTAACAGAAAAGAAGGAAAAATATCCCAAAAAATTTCCTTTTCATAAGGTTAAAATAGATGATGTTGACATAAAGATTACAAAAACAATTAAAAGTGAAATTAATAACCCTAAAATCTCAATAACCTTTGCATCAACACATGAAGAAGAAGAAGAGATTTTTTTTGAATCTATAAAATTATTAAAAGATAGATTAATAAAAGAATATGAAAACATTGATTTTATTATATTTTTCGCTCCTCGACATCCAAATAGAAGTGAATTTATTAAAGAAAAAGCAAAAGAAAAAAATATAAAATCTGTCTTTTATTCAGATATTAAAAATGAAATCAAAAATTTATTCGATGATATCGATAAAAATTTTATTATTGATGAAAAATATTTTAATAATAGATTTTTAGAGTTTAAAAGAAATATAGATTCTCATTTTTATTCAAATGAATTTTCAGAAAAAGAATTAAAAGCAATAAATGAAAAGCTACCTGTAATTATTGTTAATGAATTTGGTATATTAGATTATATTTATAGATATTCTAAAGTAGCAATTGTTGGCGCTACCTTTGCCGAACTTGGTGGTGGACATAACATATATGAACCTTTGATAAATGGATGTTGTGTAATAGTCGGAAAATATTTACACAATATGTTAAATATTTTCGAACAATCTGAGAAACTTAATATCGCCTGTAAAATAAAAGAAGATCCTGTATTACTAGCAGATAAAATACTACATTATTGTTTTGTATCTTCTCAATTTCAAGATGATAGAGGAATCTTTAAATTTTCTAATTCTCCTTTTGAAAAGTTATATCTATGCCAGTTAAACTTTAAGCAACATATTCTTGATAAAATTTCGAAAGTTTCTGGCAATTCATAATCTTTTCTAAGGCTCTTTTTTCTATCTGTCTTATTCTTTCTTTAGTTAGATTAAATCTTTTACCAATTTCTAATAAAGACATTTCTTTACCATCATATAAGCCAAATCTCATCTTAATTATCTTTTTTTCTTTATCAGACAAAGTAGACAAGGCAGTATTTATAATATCTTTAATATCCATTTTCATAGCCATATCTAAAGGAGTTTCGGAATTATCTGCTATTATATCTGCAAATACTGTATTATCAGAAAGAGGCATATCAAGACTTTCTATTTCAGAGGCAGCATTTATAATAGTGCTTACTTTATCATCACTTATATTGAGTTTTTCTGCAATTTTTTTTACAGAAATATTTTCACCTTCATTAACAAGAGAATCTTCTGCTTTTTCAACTGCAAAAAGAGTACTAACCTGATTTAATGGAAGCCTGATGGTTCTTGATTTTTCAGATAAAGCCTTCATAATAGATTGTCTAATCCACCATACTGCATAGGAAATAAAGTGATTACCTGAGTCTGGATCAAATTTTTCAATCGCTTTAAGTAGACCAATATTACCTTCAGCTATAAGATCCATTAATGACAAACCCTGGTTTTGATATTGTTTTGCTACTGAAACAACAAATCTTAAATTTGCTGACACTATCTTTTCTTTTGCTTTCTCATCCCCATTTTTAGCTTTTCTAGCAAGTTCTAATTCTTCATCTCTAGTTAAAAGAGGAATTTTTTTAATATCTTGAAGGTAAGTTCTTAGAAGATAATCTTTATCATCATTTGATGTAATATCATTAGTTACATATTGAATCTCTTTCTCATTATCTTCTTCTTCTATATTATCTTCATATTCATCTAGATAATCTTTATAATTTATTATATAATTTATATATGAATGATCATTATCATAATTTAATTCATTTAATTTAACTGCTGTTTCTTCTCTAAGCATCTTAACCCCCTAAATTTTAAATTAATGGAAAACAAACTGTTAAAATTTAAGCAATTATTATGCCAAAATATATAATATGTATTTAAATAAATTATATAAACGTAAAAACTGACAAGGATTAAGATACTTTCGCAGTATTTCTGAGGTTATAATAGATTATATAAGCTTAAAAACCAAAAGAAAAAAAGATTTATTGAATTCTTCTTTTTAATTTTTGTATATTTTATATACATCTTGCCATTTACAATGAAAATCAATCCATAGATATAACATTACATATAACCCAGCAATATCCAAAGTTTTTCTTAAAAGCACCTTCTGTTCTTTTTCCTTTAACAATTATTTTAGTTTGTGGAAAATATTTTTGAAGGTTCTCAATAATTTTATCTTTTATAGGTGCAATTTTTATTCTATCAATAATTATTACTGCATCGATTGATAAAATATTCAAATTATTACCAATCAATTCTATCGTTTTTTCTAACAATTTTTCTGAAGGGTAATTTTTATACATATCAATATTATCGGGAAAAAGTTGTCCAATATCTTTTCCAATTGCATATGAAGATATTGAATCAATTATAGCATGAATAAAAATATCTCCATCTGAATGAGCTTTGAACTTAGTTTTTTCATCCACTAAAACACCACCAATATAAAGTCCATCTGCCTTTTTATTTATATTTTCATCTTTTTTTTTGTTAGATTTTTTATTTAATTTTTTAACTATCTCTTTTACTATACTGGTTTTAACTATTTTATGTACATCAAATCCTAT
>DAOOKC010000063.1:0-9984 GCA_035385485.1 Exilispira sp. | reverse complement strand
TTAAATATTTTTTTGCAATTTCAAATAAAGGGGTAGATGGTATTGGCGAAAACTCTGCTATCCTCGGTTTTATGCCAAGTTTTAATGCAACTTTTATTGTATTTTCAACCTCTTCATATGTCTGTTCAGGAAGTCCAACAAGAGTATAAAAAGAGATTGAATCTTTAGGTATTTTTAATTCATTTAAACTATCAAGTAAATTTTTAAGTTGATCAATCTTAAACTTATTTCCATATTTTTCATCATCGACATTTAAAGATTCAAGTCCAAATCTTATCATCTTAAAGTTAGTCATCTTTTCAAGAATTTTCTTTTTAGCTTTTGCAATATGAATTGCATTTGGAAGGTAAAAATTAAAGTTTGGGTTTATCTTGTTTGCTTCTTTTAAAAAATTTAAAAACAATTGTTCATCAATTAAAAGAGCATCATCATAAAATGCAATATTAAATATATTTTTTTGTGCAAAATATTTTAGTTGTGTAATTGAATAATCCAAATTTAATCTTCTAAAATTACCGGAAATCAATCTTGATGCACAATAAGGGCAGGAATAAGGACATCCAACTGTCAAACGAATTATGCCATATCTTAAATTTTCAATAATATCCCAGTCGGGCAATATTTCATATGAATTTTCATCATCTATGCAGTTAAATTTTATTTTTGACTCTTCTAATAAATTTAATGATCTTTTATCCTTTGATGTAATATCAAAGATAAATTCAATAAATTTATAAGCATCCAAATTAAATACATAATCTGCACCTAAAGATTTAGCATGGTCGGGAATGATTTTTGTATAAATTCCAGCTAAAATAATTTTTGTGTCTTTGAAATTTTCTTTAAGGCATTCAATAAGTATTTTTAAGCTTAAATAATGATATGTAAAAACAGAAGAAATAACAATAAAATCAAACTTTTTCTTCTCTTTTATTATCTCGACTATTTTTTCAAAACCAAGTCCGAATCTATAAAATTCTCTATTGTAAAATCTTAAAATTTCGGGTGGTTCGATCTTTTTTTTCCAGTATTTTCCAGTTCCATTTGACCTTATTGTTGGCTTTATAGCTTGTGTTTCAAAATAGGACGCATCATAGTCTTTATTTAATGCGTCAATATAAAATACTTTAGCACCAAAAAATTTAAGTAAATTTATTGTTTTCAAAGTCCCAAGAGGAAGAGCAAATAGATCATAAAGTGCATAATCAAGAATTGGAGGATTAATAAAACAAAAAGATATATCTTTTAAACTATCATCTTTATTTTGATTTATAACCATTCATTAATTCTATATAAGCCTTATAGGCTTTTTCTATATATGTTAAATCTTCATCTGATAATTGCCTTACTTTTTTAGCAGGAATACCTGCATATAAGCAACCAGATTCAAGTTTTTTATTTTGTCCAACAAGTGAGCCAGCAGCAATGATAACATTGGAAGGGATATATGCTCCATTTAATATTATACTTCCCATTCCGATTAGCACATCATCGGAAATTTCACAACCATGAAGTATTGCATTATGTCCTACTGTTACCCTTTTCCCAATAATTGCGGGATAAGTCCAATCTGTATGAATAACTGAGCCATCCTGAATATTTGTGAACGAATCTATTGAAATATAGTTCATATCACCTCTAATGCTAACATTGGGTAGTAAAAAAACATTGTCTGAAATTCTAACATCCCCAATTATAATAGTTGTATCAAATCCAAAAACATTTTCACCAATTTTAGGCATCTTATCTTTATAATTTAATATTTGCATTATTAACCTCATATAATATGATTTTCAATTAAGAAAAAATAATATTCATTTTCAATAATTGAAATTATTTAAAAAAATAAATTTGCTATAGAAAGAATTACGACAATTTTTTTATCTATTTTTGCAAAGCCTTTTATAAAATTTTTCCCAATATTTTCAAATAGAACGGGAGTTGGCTCATATTCATCCTGAGTAAGATATTGCACTCTTACTATTCTATCAACGACTATTCCAAAATTTTCTGAACCAACTTTGCATATAATAATACTTGGATTTTCATTTTTTTCTATTTTCTCTTCTTTAAGATTCTGATCTTCCAGGTTCTTAAAATCTTCTTTTATTTCAATATTTTTTTCAGAATCTTCTTTATTATTATTTAAATCCTGTTTTTCAGCTAAAGAAGCAATCTGCTGCAAAGTTAAATTTTCTATTTCAAGTTTCTTTTTTAAATCAAGGATAGGTATAATATCGCCTCTTAAGTTCAATAAACCTTTAACAAAAGGAAGAGAATTAGGAAGATTCCTGATTTTATCCATCTCCTTTATCTCTTTTACATCCATAATATCTAGTGCAAACTCATAATCATCAATGTAAAATCTTATTATTTGAATAGCAGAATTAAGTTTTTTTACTTTAACCCTTTCTTCATCCTTAGCAAGAATATGATCCAGACTATTAACATGAATTTCCGCCATATATTAGCCTTAAATAAGAACTTATTAATATTATAATTAATATGGCAAAAAATTCAAATTTATTGATTTGAAGTATTTGAATCAGTGTTTTGTGGCTGCTCTGGATTTGCTTGCTCAGAAGTAGTTACAGGAGTAGTTTGTTGTTCGATTGTTTGAGTTTGTGTTTCCACAGATTTAGTTACACTTTCAATTGCTGCTTTATTCTCAATAGCTATTCTATTGTAAGTAAAGGCAAGAAGAAAAACAACAATAAAAAAGATGACCCCAACCCCTGTAACTAGCCAGTTTAATAATTTTTCCTTTTCAGGGCTCTGTCTTCCTTTCAAAGTGTTTTTGATTCTATATTGATAAACAACTACAAAAATTAAAAGTGCAGAAAAAATAAAAAACAAAACAGTTAGAAAAGTAATCATTTAGTTTCCTCCTTAAAATAAAAAAAATTAACATTGAGAAGTTTTATATTCTATGATTCTTTTGAAAGAATCGAAATTTAATGAAGCTCCTCCAACAAGAACCCCATCTACTTGAGAAACATTCATCAAATCATCAATATTTTCAGTATTGACAGATCCACCATATAAAATTCTTATAGAATTTGCAAAATTTGAACCAACAAATTTTTCTATTGTTTTTCTTATCATTTTATGCATTTCATAAGCATCTTTTGGAGTAGCATTTTTACCAGTTCCTATAGCCCATATGGGTTCATACGCTATAACTATTTTCTCTGAATCTTCTAAATTATCATTAAAAGATATTCTTGAAAAAATATATTCAATTTGTGCAGATACTTTTTCAATATGTTTTAAATTTTCTCTTTCTTCTAAAGTTTCCCCTACACAAACAATTGGAACAATACCTTTTTCTATAGCAGCTTTTACCTTTAAATATATTAATTCATCTGTTTCATTAAAATATGTTCTTCTTTCAGAATGACCACAAATGACATATTTAAGATTCATATCAGAAAGCATTGAGATTGAAACTTCTCCCGTAAAAGCACCTTTATCTTTATAATAGCAATTCTGAGCTCCCACCTTTATTGGTGAATCTTTACATATTTCATAAACCGCTGGTATATAAATAAATGGGGGAAAGATCGCTATATCATCTTTTGGTTCTCTGATTTCATTAACAAGTCTTTGTGTAAGTTCTTTAGCCTCATTTAATGTAAGGTTCATCTTCCAGTTACCAGCAATTAATGCTTTCATTAAATTTTATCCTTCTATAATATTTTATAATTAATTATTTATCAAAATTATTATAATCCAATCTATACTTTACTATTCAAACATTGCATCAATCTATACTTTATTATTCAAATATCGCAAGTCCAGGTAATTTTTTACCTTCAATATATTCAAGTGAAGCACCACCACCTGAAGAAAGATGATTGAATTTGGATTCGAGTTTTGCCATTGAAATTGCTGCAACAGAATCTCCACCACCTACAACTTTAAAACTTTTAGTTTTCCCAATGATCTGTGCTATCTTAACAGTTCCTTTTGCAAACTGTGGTATCTCAAAAATCCCCAATGGACCATTCCAGAAAATTGTTTTACCTTTAGCAATATATTCTTTAAATAATTTAATTGTTTTAGGACCTATATCTACACCCATTTTGTCTTGATCAATATCAGGTCCTTTTGATTTAAATCTCTTTGCAGTATCTTTTGCTTCATAAGCCATAATATGATCGACTGGAAGAACAAATTGAACTTTGGCTTTTGCTGCCTCACTCATAATATTATAAGCAGTTTGAACATACTCGGTTTCAACAAGAGATTTACCAATTTCAAGACCATTTGCACGCAAGAATGTATAAGCCATGGCTCCACCAATTAATATATAATCAGCCTTTTTAATAAGCTGCAAAAGAACATCTATTTTTGAAGAAACCTTTGAACCACCAACTATAGCTACAAGTGGAGGATTTTGTTTATGTAAAACATAATTTAAATTTTGAACTTCGTCGCGAATTAAATAGCCATAGTAATGAGGTAAAAATTTAGCGATGGCTTCAACAGATGCATGAGCTCTATGAACAGCTCCAAATGCATCAGATACAAAAATATCTGCATTCTCTGCAAGTTTTTTAGCAAAATCTAAATTGTTTTCCTCTTCTTCTTTATAAAATCTAAGATTTTCACAGATCAGAATATCTTTAGGTTGCATCTTTTCAATAGTATTTTTTACATTTTCACCAATGCAATCATCAATAAAATTGATTGAATTAAATGATATATTTTTAGATTTAAGTAAATTTTCCAATACTGGTTTTATTATAGATAGACTTTCTTTTTCTGTTTTTTTACCTTTTGGTCTTCCTTTATGAGATATTATAATGATTTTACAATTTTTTGAAAGTAAATACTTAATAGTCGGAATGCTCATTTTAATTCTTGAATCATCTGTAATAATCTTTCCACTATCATCTGTTGGAACATTATAGTCAACTCTTAGTAATATTTTTTTCTCATTTATACCAGATGCATTTTCGATGAAAAGTTCTGATTTAAGAATCATATCTTCTCCTCCATAAATAGCATAAGATTACTTTTAAAAACAGATAACTACATAAATAGATATAACAAATAAAGATTAAAAAGTCAAACAGATTTCATTATCTTTTAGTTCTTTATTATTCAACTTCTTCTGCTTTTAAAACTTTAATGAAGGCATCCTGTGGAATTTCAACCTCTCCAAATCTTTTCATTCTCTTTTTGCCTTCTTTTTGTTTTTCAAGAAGCTTTCTCTTTCTTGTTATATCTCCACCATAGCATTTTGCCAGGACATCTTTTCTATATGGTGAAATTGTCTCTCTTGCAACAACTTTTGCACCAATTGCTGCCTGCAATGCAACTGCAAATTGCTGACGGGGAATTATATCTTTTAGTTTTTCAACTATATTTCTTCCTATAGCAGCAGCTTTAGGCTCATATACAATCATTGAAAATGCGTCAACTTTTTCTTTTGCAACAAGAATATCAAGTTTTGCAAGTTTTGTTTCTTTATATCCTGCAAATTCATAATCTAAACTTGCATATCCTTTAGAAATAGATTTTAATTTATTGTAAAAATCAAAAAGAATTTCAGCCATTGGCATTTCATATTTAAGCATAACTCTTTTTGCTCCAAGATATTCCATGCCAATTTGATTTCCCCTACTATCTTCACAAAGTTTTATACAATTACCGACAAATTCTTCGGGTGTTATTATTTCAGCTATAATATATGGCTCATATGATTTTTCTATTTTTGTTAAATCAGGAAAATCTGCGGGCTTATCAATTTCAACAAATTCATCATTACCAGCTAGTTTGAATCTGTATTTTACAGAAGGAGAGGTCAAAATAACTTCCATTCCGAATTCAGATAATAATCTTTCCTGAACTACCTCAAGATGAAGCATTCCCAAAAAACCACATCTAAATCCAAAGCCAAGAGCCTGTGAATTATCTTTTTCATATTTTAAAGCTGGATCTGTTAATTTTAATTTTTCAAGTGCTACAGAAAGATTTTCAAACTGAGTTGTATCAAGAGGGTATATAGAAGAAAAAACATACTGTTTAACTTCTTTATAACCAGGTAATGCATTATTACAAGGATTATTTTTTAATGTTACTGTATCACCAATTCTTGCATCTGATATCTCTTTTATAGTAGCAGTAAAATAACCTACTTCTCCAGCATATAAAGCCAGTGTTGGTGTATATTTTAATTTTAAATAACCCACTTCATCAACAATAAATGACTTCTGATTACCCCAAAATAGTATTTCGTCTCCTACTTTTAACTGACCTTCAAAAACTCGAATATGAACGATAACACCTTTATAATTGTTGTAAATAGCATCAAAAATCAAAGCCTTTAAAGGAGCATCAGTTCTCCCTTCAGGAGGTGGTATTTTTTCAATTATTCTTTTGCATAATAAATCTATATTTATTCCTTTTTTTGCAGATACTGCTATTATATCGTCTTTCATAAAACCAAGTTCATCTTGAAGTTCCTGGCTAACTTTTTCTACCTCAGCATTTTGTAAATCTATCTTATTTATTACTGGAATTATTTCAAGATTTGATTCAAAAGCAAGATGAAAGTTTGTTAAGGTTTGCGCTTCAACTCCTTGAGTAGCATCTACAACAAGAAGTGCTCCTTCACAAGCAGCAAGAGCTCTTGAAACTTCATAAGAAAAATCTACATGACCGGGAGTATCAATTAAATTTAATATATATTTTTCCCCATCCAATATGTATTCTAATCTAACAGACTGAGACTTTATAGTGATTCCTCTTTCTCTTTCAATTTCAAGATTATCAAGTATTTGTTGATGCTTTTCCTTCTCTTCTTTAGGAAGAAGACCAGTTTCTTCTATTAATCTATCAGCTAAAGTAGATTTCCCATGGTCTATATGGGCAATAATACTAAAATTTCTTATATTTTTCATATTGTTATCTTTCATGCTTAATGAATTTATGCATAATTTATAGATTTTGCAAATATTGCAGTGGAATTTCAATTCTTTGTTTAAATTCATTCATCTGTCTGAAAAAATTACCAGATACTACGCCTTTACTCATTAGTTTTTTTATTCTTAATATTTGCGAATTTGATATTTTAGTAGGCTTTTGATTTGCAAATTCAGTACCTGGAATAGGTAAAAAATAATGTATATTTGCAGAAATAATTTTATTACAATTCTTCTCTAAAAAGTTAATCGTAATATCCCTATCTTCTTCATCTTCAAAAGGGAGTCCGAAAATTATATCAATTATTGGTTCAAGTCCTTTATTTAAGCTATATTTCAATATGTCATCCAGAATATCTAAGGGATCATTTCGACCGATAATATTTTGAAGCCTTTTAGATGCTGTTTGAATACCAATAGTTATTTTTCTTGTCGCACTATACTTACTAATAAGATTTAAATATTCATAATCAAGATATTTTAACGATAGTTCTGATGGAAAAGAACCTAGATAAACAAAGGTATCTAAATCATTATTTAGCCCTTCTTTTTTTATGAAATCTATTAACTCTTCCCATTGACCAACAAAATTTGTTTTTTCATCTTTCCCAAAGTATAAAGCAAAATCAGGACTAATAAATCTGATATGATTTTTTTTATTAAATATTTGATATCTTAAAAATAACTTTAATACTTCTAAATCTTTTTTTCTTGTTTTTCTTCCAAAAATATTTGAGGTCTGGCAATATTTACATCCCTGAGGACAACCTCTTGTTATTTCTATTGGATGAAAAAAAGAGGATATAAGAGGAAACGAGGGAAAAAAACTAAAAATATCATTCTGACTTTTAATATTGTCTATTTTATCAATTAAATTATCTAATTCTTTATTTTTTAATGATAAAATGTTATTTGAATATTTTATATAGTAATTCTTAAGAAAATTCCTGGCATTTTTTATATTATCAATCTTTGACTCTACCATATTTTCACTTAATTTTCTTTCTACAAAAATTTTTGAAAATTTTTTAACTATCTTTATCGATGAATATTTTGAAATACAATTCGAAATATTAATTGGTAATAGCTCGTAACCTTTTTCAAGAGAATCATCAAAATTTGATATTAAATAATAAAAGTCTATTAAGAAGCTTTCACCTTCAGATTTACAAACCAGATCAAAATAATTAGCATAAAGAACTGGATTTGCTATAACATCGGGTCCACCAGCAACAAATAATGAATCTGGAAATTTATCTTTCAAGTATTTTAAAAGTAGAAGAAAAAATTTCCTATACCAGCTATGAATTGAGAATAAAAAAAGGTTTAATTCTTCTGATATCTTAAAATCTTTAAGTTGATTTTCAATAAAAGATAATATTGCTTTCTCTTCATAATTTTGATCTTCTTTTAATGGAAAATCTTTTAAGTATACTATTTCTATCTTTGAAGAAAAAAAATCTGCAATGCTAATTATTGGTGAATATGAATATCTATTTTCTTTTAATACAAACAAGTTAGTAATCATGAAAGAAAAATAGCAAAAGAAATTAAAAAACCAATAATTAATTAAGAACCTTTTATCTTAATTTTTGATATTGATGCTGATGAAATCTTTGGTTTTTTATTTTTCCCTTTTACAAACTGATCTGAAAAATAAAGTTTAAACCACTCAACAGTATCATTTAATGTTTCATCAATAGGTCTTGCATGATATCCAAGTTGACTTTCTGCTTTTTTTGTACTTATTATCGAGTTACTTGCAATAATTTGCAATGATTCGAATGTAATTAAAGGTTCTTTACCTGTTTTTTTAGAAGCTTTTTCATATAAATATGCTAAAAAGCTTAATAGTTTTGATGGTAAATATATTAAAGGTTTTTTAATATTAAGCTTTTCAGACAAATAACCAAAAAGCTTTTTAAAACTTAAATACTCTCCTGATAATAGATATATTTCTCCATCTTTCCCTTTTTCCATAGCAAGGATACAACCTTTCGCAACATCTCTGACATCGACAAAATTATAACCACCATCAAGTGTATACCATACTTTATTTTTCATAAAATCAAGTATTAATCTTCCCATTCTAGATGGTCTATAATCAAATGGACCTATAATACCAGATGGGCATACTATTTTGCAATGAAGACCCGATTTAACTAAATCCAGAATCTTTAATGTTGCAATTGCCTTAGTTTTACCATATATACCAATGGCATTTACAGGAGATACTGGAATTGTTTCATCTATTGTAATACCATGTGTTATATCTGCAAGAGAATGGATAGATGAGACATATACCATAGATTTTACATTTTTTTCTAAGGCTTTTTTTGCAACATTAACAGCCCCATTAACATTTATATCATATAATATTTCTGGATTTTTTGATGTAATAGCAATCATGCTTGCAAGGTGAAAAACTTTATCAACATTTTCAAAAGCCACTTCTAAATCAGATTCATTTCTTATATCACCTCTGACAATTTCAACAGGAAAACTTGATATAGAAGATATATCTTCATTTTTCAGAGCCAATACTCTTACTTTTTCACCATTTTCGACTAACTTTTTAGTAAGAACTGTCCCCAAAAAACCCGCTCCTCCAGTAACTAAAATCATATTATCCCCCGTTAATTCCGATAATATTTTAAACTAATGTAAGCACTCACTCACTTCCTATAAAAATATATAGAACTATTTTTCCTAAAGTCAAGTTTTTGATCAATTTTTTAATAATTTTTGTAAAAATTTAATGATAAAAATTATGACAAAGTATAATTTCAATATATATTACAATTTAAATAGACTTTATAATAAGAAAAAAGGTAATCTGAAAATATGAAATACCTTTTTCCCAAAATATTGAAAATAATTTAATAAAAAGATAGTTCGCTAATATGGACTATACTTCTTTCTAATATAATGAAAATAAAAATATAATGAAAATAAATTAAAAAAAAGATAATCAGTTAATATGATCTACCCTTATTTCCAATATAAGGAAAATAAATTAAAAAAAGGGTAATCCTAAAATATGGACTACCCT
>DAOOKC010000062.1:0-10013 GCA_035385485.1 Exilispira sp. | reverse complement strand
ACTTAGAAATGAAAACCAGATACTTTCCAAAATAATAAATGAAATCCAAAATATAGAAGACAATGAAAATAAGGTTATTGAGAAAGCGAATGAAGATTTTAAAAATCTTATAATTACGATTGAAAACTCAATTTCTAAATATAAACATCAAAGTGATTTTGTAGAGAAAACATCTATTTCAATGAAAAATATTTTAAGTTCATTCCAATTTATTTCAAGGTTGATGATCGAAACAAATCAACTTTTTGAATCTTTAGCAGCAAATATTTTTAAAGGTGAAAATGAGATTTCAAAACTCAATAAAATAAACAAAAAGATCATCGAATCTAATTCCCAGATACAAAACATTACAAAACTGATACTTGATATATCAGAAAGAAGTAGTATCCTTGCCATGAATGCAGCCATTGAATCTGCGCATGCAGGAGATGTAGGAGCAGGCTTTTCTGTTGTTGCTGAGGAGATGAGAAAACTTTCAGATATCACATCTGATTCTGCTCAAAAGATTGAAAGTATTATCAAAAATGTTGTAGAATCAAATTCAGAAATAGAAGAAGCAAATATCTTAATAGAAAAACTTTTTTCAGAAATTCACGTACAGCTTGATGATACAAAAATTAAAATGGAACAGGTAACAAAAAATTCTCAAGAACAAACTAAATATATAGATACAAGTATCACAGAGATAGAAGATCTTATAACTATAAATGAACAAATAAAAGAATCGACAGAAAAAATTGTTCAAATACAGCCTCAGGTTATATCTTCATTAAATGAACTTCAAAAGATAACTAAATCACTTTTAGATGCTAATAATATTATGATTCAATCTGTTGAAAAGATGAATGAGTCTGTGGAATTTACTTCAAGTTCCTTTACAAAAATGATAGATGCTGTAAGTAATTTGAAAGAGATAATTTCAAATTACAAGATTGACTTAGATATTTCATCAGATCAAATGTTAACAGATGATAAAAAAAATTTGCAAATTAAAGATAATTAAGGTTTTTATTTTATAACGAATATTTTTACCTAATTTCTTTTATATTTGATTTAATAAACAACTCGATCTAATATTAAATAATTAATTATTTTATCATCTGTCAAGTATTCAGAATTTAACTTTATTTTTAATTTTTTTATTCTTTTATTTTATGTATTTGTTTTTATTTTAATTTTATTTACACACAATTCTTGACACTACCCACTACCACGAACTTACCTACTTAAAACATTATCTATATTTTTTAATATTTTTTATTATCCATTATTTAGTCTATTTTTATTTAGTAATATTTTTAGTTTTTTATAAAAATATAAAATTTAAAGCTTGCTTAAAGGATTTGAAATGAGAATTAAAATTATTCATATTTTATTATTATTTATAATTTCTATTAATACCTTTAATATTAATAGCCTTGCTAAATCAAAAAGCCCACAGGAGAATGATTTTTCTTTGACTGTTTTATGTTATCATAATATAAGAATAATTCCAAAAAATGATTATGATGTTTCATTATAAGAATTTGATAATTAGATGAAATATTTATATGATAATAATTTTACAACATTATTTGCATCAGAAGTTGTTAAGTTATTAAAAGAAAAAACAATTAATATAAATGATAAAAATCAAAATATTTATGATCAAAAAGAAAACAAAAAATATATTGCCATTACCTTTGATGATGGAAATGATGGTGTCTTTATTTATGCTGACAAAATAATTTCAAAATATGGATTTAAAGCAACATTTGACAGAAAATTTGTTACAAAAAATACAGACCTTTATAAAATCCCAAGATTTATTATTGCAAGAGATACATCCTTTGAAAAATTTATTAAAATAGTAAATGAAAAATAAAAAATTTTAAAATTCAATATTTTTTCTTGACAATAATTTTTTTAAATATTTTATTAGATATCTATCAATTAGATAGCTAATATTTTTATATCTATCTATTAGAATGCTAATAGTTCTATTTCCATAAATTAGACTTATTATAATTAAATTTCTATATTTTTATTAAATTAAAGGAAATGTTATGTTTGATTCAAAAGAAACTCCTTTTATTAATGCAATTTTTAAGATTTCAAGAAAAACATTTACTACATTATTTTCTGAACTTGAAAAAGTAAAAATTCACCCGGGACAACTTCCAATATTGATATTATTATTAAAACAAGAAAATCTTACTCAAATTGAGATAGCTAAAAAAGTCTGTGTTAAAGCATCTACAATGGCAGTAGTTCTCAAAAAAATGGAAAATAATGGTCTTATAGAAAAAAAAATGGATGAAAATGATAGGAGATTTTTTTATATAAGCCTAACTAAAAAAGGAAAAGAGATAGCAAATAATACTAAAAAAATTTTAACAGAGCTTGAAAAAAAGATAACTGATTCTTTGAAAAGTGAAGAAAAAGATAATCTTATATATTGTCTTGAAAAAATAATTGACAAATTAGATAGCCTTAAAAAAGTGAAATAACAAGGATAATTATATAAATATGATTAAAAGAAAAAATCATTAAACAAATAGATTTAATAATAAAAATTTAATATAAAAAAGGAAACAAAATGTCAAAAACTATCAAAATTTTCAAACCATATATTTTTATTGCGCTTTTGACTATAATTTTAGTTGCTACATCTGCGATTCTTAACCTTTATCTTCCCAATATGATGTCAAACATAGTAAATAAAGGTGTAGTAAAGCAGGATATAAATTATATTATAAATGTTGGGTTAAAAATGCTTCTTGTTTCTTTTATAAGTGTTGTATTCGGGGTATTATCTCATCTTACTTCAGCAAAAATAGCAGCATCTTATGCTAAAGATATTAGATTTAATGTATTTAAAAAAATCACAAGTTTTTCTTTTGCTGAATTTGATTCCTTTTCAACAGCTTCACTTATTACGAGAAATACAAATGATGTTCTTCAGGTACAACAACTCGCCATTATGATGATGAGAATGGTAATAAGGGCGCCTATACTTTCCATAGGTGGGATAATTATGGCTTTTTCAATAAATGCCAAACTTTCAAGCATTTTATTTATTTCACTTCCTCTTCTTATAGCTGGTATTACATTATTGATATTAAAAACAATGCCTCTTTTTAAGCAACTTCAAAAGAAAATTGATAAAATTAATCTTGTCGTAAGGGAAAATATAACAGGTGTTCGCGTAATAAGAGCTTTTAATAAAGAAGAACATGAAGAAAAAAGATTTAATATGGCTAATCTTGATTTAACTAAAACAGCCTTAACAGTTAATAGAATCAATGCAATTATCTTTCCATTAATGATGTTTTTGATGAATTTTACAACAATCGCAATTATAGCTTATGGCACAAAACTTATAGATACCAATAAGTTAAACATAGGTGATTTGATGGCAGTCTTGCAATATGTTATTCAAATCCTATTCTCTTTTGCTATGATTTCAGTTATTTTTACATTTTTACCAAGAGCAATAGCATCTATTAATAGAATTGATGAAGTATTAAACAAGGAAAACAGCATAAAAGATAAAGAAAACCAGGATTATATAACTCCAAAATTGAAAAATAAAGATATAATCTTTGACAATGTCACATTTTATTATCCTTTTAGTAAAGAACCAGTTCTTGAAAATATCAGTTTCAATATTCCAGAAGGTAAAACTACAGCAATAATAGGTAATACTGGGGCAGGGAAATCTACTTTATTATCTCTTTTACTAAGATTTTACGATGTTTCATCAGGACAAATTAAAATAGGTGGAATTGATATTAGAGAATTAAAACAAAACCAGTTAAGAAGTCTTTTTGGATATGCCCCTCAAAAGCCTTTTATCTTCAGTAGCTCAATTTATGATAATATTAAGTTTGGAAGACAAATAGATGATTACAAAATATTTGAAGCTTCAAGGATAGCCATGGTAAATGAATTTGCCGAGAAAATGCAGGATGGTTACAACACCATTTTAGCTCAAGGTGGAACAAATCTTTCTGGCGGACAAAAACAGAGGATTTCAATAGCAAGAGCTATAGCTGAAAAAAAAGATTTTTATATTTTCGATGATACTTTTTCTGCTCTTGATTTTAAGACAGATAGTAAAATAAGAATGGAACTTTCAAAAATAGCTAAAGACTCAACCATGATTATAGTTTCCCAAAGGGTAGCTACAATCTTAAATGCCTATCAGATAATAGTACTTGAAGATGGAAAAATTGCTGGAATTGGAAGTCATAGTGAGCTTCTAAAAAGATGCGAAGTTTACCAGAATTTTGTCCATTCCCAGCTTTCAGAGGAAGATATTAAGTCAATTGGATAAAAATAATAAAGTTGAATAGATAAAAATAAAATATAACTAAAAATATAATAAAAATAAAAAACATTATAAAATATTTTAAAAATAAAAAATATAATAATATGTTATAAAAATAAAAAACATAAGAAAATTGAAGTTAAAAAATAAATTAAAATATGAAATAACTTGAGGAGATAAAAATGTCAGATAAAGATAAAGGTAGGTCAGTAAATAATCAAAATATGAGAATAGGGATGCGAGGTCCTGGTTTTAGAGGACCTGGAGCTCATCTTGGGGGACCTGTTGAAAAACCTAAAAATTTTAGAAAATCTCTTATAAGACTTTTAAAAGAACTCAAACCATTTAATATTTCTCTTATATTAGTTCTTTTACTTACCATTTCTGCTACAATTATAACAATATTAGCGCCTAAAATTATGGGTAAAGCAATAACTGTTCTATTTGATGGTATTATTGCAAGATTTAAAAATCATAATGCTAAAATCGATTTAAATAAAATTTATCAAATACTTTTTACACTTGGAATAATGTATCTTGTTGCTATATTGTTTAACTACATTCAGCAATATATCATGGCGGGAGTTTCTCAGAATCTTGTAAAAAACCTAAGAACAAAGATGATGAGTAAGCTAAATAAAATGCCATTAAAATATTTTGATTCAAATTCACATGGTGATATTTTAAGTAGGTTTACCAATGATATTGACACAATAAGCTCGACTCTGCAACAGGGGCTTGTGCAGGTTTTCTCTTCAGTAATTTCAATTATAGGTGTCATTATAATGATGTTAACTATAAGTCCTATTCTTACTCTTGTTACTGTCCTAACCCTTCCTTTAAGTATATTTGCAACATCTTTTATTGCCAAACAATCGCAAAATCAGTTCAGAGGTCAGCAAAAACTTTTAGGTGAAATAAATGGTCATATAGAAGAATCATTTTCAGGTCACATAGTTATTAAAAGCTATAATAGAGAAGAAGATTCTCTAAGTAAATTCAAAAATATAAATGATAAATTATATAATGTTGGCTGGAAGGCTCAGTTTTTTGCTGGAATAATTATGCCAATAATGAATTTTATCTCAAATATTGGTTATGTCATTGTGGCTGTTGTCGGTGGAATTTTTGTTACCAAAAGACTTATAACAATTGGTGATATTCAGGCTTTTATTCAATACTCCAACCAATTTACCCAACCTATTATTGCTATTTCAAATATTGTAAATCTCATACAATCAACGATTGCAGCATCTGAAAGAATATTTGATATGCTGGATGAACAGGAACTTGAAAAAGAGGATGAAAATATATCTGAAATAAAAAATATAAAAGGTGAAGTAAAATTTGATTCAATTTATTTTTCTTATTTGCCCGAAAACAAACTTATTGAGGATTTTTCCCTTGATGTCGAGGAAGGTAAAATGATTGCCATAGTTGGACCAACAGGTGCTGGAAAAACAACACTTGTCAATCTTCTTATGAGATTTCATGAAATAAATAAAGGGAGAATTTTAATAGATAATATTAATACAAAAAATATAAAAAGAAAAAATCTTAGAACCTTTATGGGTATGGTTCTTCAAGATACCTGGCTTTTTAATGGAACAATAAAAGAAAATATCGCATATGGAAAGGAAAATGCTAGCGATGAAGAAATAATTGAAGCTTCAAAAGAAGCTTATGCACATCATTTCATTTCTTTGCTCCCTGATGGTTATGATACGATCATAAATGAAGAGTCTTCAAATATCTCTATCGGTGAAAAACAGCTTATTACTATAGCAAGAGCATTTTTGAAAAATCCCGATATTTTAATATTAGATGAGGCAACAAGTAATGTAGACACTTTGACAGAAGTTCAAGTCCAAAAAGCCATGAAAAAACTAATGAAAGATAGAACAAGCTTTGTAATAGCTCACAGACTTTCAACTATCAAAAATGCAGATAAAATAATAGTGATGAATGAAGGTAGAATAATAGAAACTGGAAATCATCAGCAATTACTTGATAAAAAAGGATTTTACTATCAACTTTACCAGAGCCAGTTTTTAGGCATTGCTATCTAAACTTTATAGTTGTAGCTATTAAAATATTGTCAGCTATTAAAATCTTAAATGAATATGAAAATAGGTAGAAAATAAATTAAAATATAGTGGCAAAACTTAGATAATATAAATGTTAGATTAAAATTATTTAGTAGCTGCTATATCTTTTAATATTAAGGAAAATTTACTTCCAACACCTTTTTCGCTTTCTACTAAGATTTGCCCATTCATAAGTTCAGCAAGTTTTTTAGAGATAGATAATCCAAGGCCAGTTCCATCGACTTTTAAGCTATCTACACCCCTATAAAAACTATCAAAAATTTTTTCAATCTCCTGTTTTGTTAAACCTATTCCACTATCTATTATTTCAAATATTAAATCAATTTTCTTAAATTTTTCATTTTCTTCAACATTTTCCCTTATATCTTCAGGTTTTCTCCAGAGAACATTAAATCTAATATATCCTTGATCTGTATATTTTATAGCATTTGAAAGAAGATTATTAAGAATCTGCCTTACCTTTACTTTATCTATCATTACGGATTTTGGTAAGTCTTTGGCATATTGAAATTCAAAATTTAAACCCTTTTGTTCAGCTAAAATAGAGTGTGAATCAGCTATAACATTAATAAAATTATAAAAATCAACCTCGGATAACTCTATTTTAACTTTTCCAAGATTAATCTTTGCCATATCAAGAACAGTTATAACCATATCTAAGATATGGTTTGCAATAGAATTCATATTTTTTATTGCTTCTTTTTTAAAACTATCTTTTTCATTGTTATCAAGAATTTGAATATAACCTAAAAGTAAAGTTAGAGGATTTTTGAACTCATGGGAAATCTGCGAGATAAAAAAGTCTTTAGCTTGATTCAGATTTTCTAAAGATTCTTTTGCTTCTATTAAATTTTTTTCAATTTCTTTTTGTTTTTTTATCTCCTCTTCTAAAAATATTTTTCTTTCTTCTATTAAGTTTTTCCTTTCAATAAGTATTTGTGACAAAGCCTTTTCTCTCAAAAATAAAAGTGTTAAAAAAAGAATAGAAACTATGATGAATAAATAGATTAATATAGCCCACCATGTTAGATAAAATGGAGGATCTATTGTAATTGTTAATATCTTTATATTTTTACTATATATGCCACTACTATTTGTTCCTCTTAAATATATTTTATAATTTCCCTGTTTTAAGTTAACAAGATTCAAAACTCCCTCATTCCCCAAATATTGCCAATCTTTGTTAAATTTATCTATTTTGTATGAATAAAGTAATGTATTTGGAGCAGAATAATCTAAAGATGTAAATCTAATTGATATTGAATTTTTATTATATGGAAGTCTTAATTTAATATTATCATCATAATATAATTTACTTTCCTCTAGATCTTTCCCTTCAATACTTATTGAAACAATTTGAATATTGGGATTAAAATCATTAGCTTTTAGCTCTTGAGAAGATACTATATTGACTACACCCACTGCTCCTATAAGAATTGATCCATCTTTTAATTTATATATACCTGAACTAAATTCTTTAGTAAAAAGACCATCCTCATAACCAAAATTTATTATCTCTGATGTATAAAAATTATATTTTACTAAATTCCCAAAAGTTGTCAAAATCATTATGCCATCATCTAATTCTTCTATTGAATTTATATAATTATCTTTAAATCCATTTTCTATTGTTATATGACTGAATTTTCCTGATTTATCATCATAAAGATTTAAACCATTTGTTGTGCAAACCCATATTCTTTTATTTGAGTCCTGGAATATATCAGTTATAGCATCATCACTTAAACCCTCGGGATTTTCAATTTCATAATAAAATTTATTAATTTCCCAATTTTTTGTATCTAATAGATTTAATCCTTTATTTGTGCCTATCCATATTCTTTCTTTATCATCAATAAATATTTTAAATACTAAATCGTTGGATAAAGATGGAGAAGTTTTGGAATTTATAAGTTTAACTTTTGAAAAATCCAATATCTTTTCTTTATCAGAAGACAAAGGTAAAATTATAATACCTGAAAGATATGTTCCTATAATTAGATTTTTATTTTTATCTTCAGTAATATATGTAAATGTATCTTCATTTGTTGGTTGAAGGCCAAAATCAGTTTTTTTAAAATATTTAAATTTTCCAGTTTTATAATTATAAAGGTTCAAATGCTGATTTGTAGCAATCCACAGATTACCATAAGAATCCTGATATATAGATCTAACTATATTATTAGAAAGTGATCCATCCTCTTTACCACTACTTAAATATTTTATAATTTCTTTATTTTTAGGATTGTATCTTATAAGTCCATTATTATATGTCCCAAGCCATATATAACCATAATGATCTTCAAAAATTGACATCACTTTGCTATTTGGGATAGAATTGGGATTTTTTTCATCATACTTAAGATAGACAAAATCTGGTCTATTTGGCACCCATTTTAAAACACCTGAACCATGCGTTCCTATCCAGATTATTCCACTTTTGTCTTTGAAAAGAGAATAAATTGTATTATTTGGAATAGATAAACCAAATTTTTTATTTTCAACTACCATGAAACTATTGTCTTTTTTATTAAAATTAAAAAGTCCTTCTCCCCATGTACCAACAAGAAGATTATCATTATCTATAAACAAAAGTGAATAAATTTTATTAAAAGGAAGGGGGTAATTTATAAAAATCTTTTTAACTATATCATATTTAACTAAACCAAACCCCCAAATCCCAAACCATAAATTTTTATCTTTATCTTCAATAATAACCATTGACGGATTTGCTGCGGGATAACTTGCTTCAAACGATTTGATAATAGTTTTGTTAAAATTATCTTTGGAAAATAAATTTTCTTCTAACTTAAAAACCTTATTATTAGTGTAAAAACTAAACTTCCCATCAAAATACTTATAAATACCATCATAAGTTCCAATCCAGACATTACCTAAAGAATCAGCATAAATATCTCTAATTGTACTTTCATTTGTTGGTCCATCTTCTTTTCTATCAAAAAAAACTCTTTCAAATTTTTCCTTTTTTTCATCAAAAATTTGAAGCCCTTTTAATGTTCCTACCCAGAGCTTCCCTTCTTTATCTCTTTCAATTGCTATAACAACATCATTAGATAAAGAATTTTTATCATCAACAATATTTTTATATGTAGTAAATTTATTTTTTTTAATATCAAATTTACATAACCCTCCATATGTTCCTAACCATAATATATCATCTTTATCCATATACATTGTTTGAATCAATTGATTTGGTATAGAATTTTTTTCAAAAGGCTTTTTATTAAATATTAAAAAGCTTTTTCCATCAAATCTATTTAAGCCATTCTGAGTTGAAAACCATAAAAAACCTTTACTATCCTGAACAATTGAAGATACTGAAGAATTAGATAACCCCATTTTAGCATCAATAATATCAAAATAGATATTTTCTATTTTTTTATTATCATTGGAAAAACTATAACTAAAAAGTGATAAAACTAAAATTAATAAAATAAAAATCTTATAAAATTCCCCATAAGTTTTTATTTTCATATTAGAATTATCCTGTAAAAATTTTATAAAAGATTTATTACTTTTAATATAAATAAATTTTAATATACAATTTTATAAATTATAAAAATTAAGATTTT
>DAOOKC010000061.1:0-10742 GCA_035385485.1 Exilispira sp. | reverse complement strand
AAAATGAGATTTACATTTTTCAAAAAATTTGTCTTTTACCAGAACTTACTATTTATTTTAATCATCATTTTTTTATTATTTTGCTTTACTTTATTTTTCTCTCAAAGAATACTTGCTCAATCAAAAAATAATTTTGTAACAATTAATAAAATAAAGATAATTATAGATGGGCAGCTTTATGTGTGGCAAAATCCTGATAATATTCCTGAAAAGAATGATAATAATTTTACAGATCCATTAACAATAATATCTTTTCTTGATATCAAACCTTTAGAAGAGATAGAAAAATATAAACTAGAACAAAAGCTTTTCAATATTGAAAAAAATCTAATGACAAGCGGGTATTTTTTTACTGCTTCTGCATATGTCGTTGAATCTTCAAAAGGGGAAAATTTTGTCAATGTTATAATAGAAGTCACAGAAGGATTTTTACTTAGATTTGGTGGTGGCTCTATTTTTGGAGTTTTTGGTAAAGATAATATTTATGGGTTAAGAAAATCTTTTTTAATTGCCATAGGCTATAACCTTGATGGGATAAAATATTGTGATGAAATATTTTTGGGACTGAATTCATTTATTAATATAAGTCTTTTTTATCAAAATGATTATGGATTTACTGATATAAAGTTTAACAAATTAGATTTTGAACTTGATTTTGGCTATAGATTCAAGCCAAATCTTAAAATTTCATTAGACTCTTTTTTAAGTTATCAAAATTCAGATATTTTAAGTGGTTTAGAAAATTATTTTTATGATGGTGAATTTTTAAGCATTAGTGAAGGAATCAAAATTCAATATAATTATTATTTTTTCATAAACAAAACTAATAAGTCAGATTTTTATTTAAGAGGAGAATTAGATATTCATCCATCTTTTTTATTTTACTATGGTCTTTCAGATTCAGTTCAAAATCTTCCATCCAATCCAATATTTTTATTGAATATTAAAAAGGTATTTGTGCTTGAAACAAAATATTTTTCATCAGGTTTTGCTACCTATTTATTTTATGTAAACAATCTATTAGATTACTTTAATTCCTATAATTTATCTTATTCACAAAATCCTTTTATAAGAACAATCGTTGCGAAAAGCCAATCTTACCCTGATTTTTCAATTGTTACAAATTTTGAGTTAAGAAGTCCAGATATTTTAATACCATTAGGAGGTATTTTTAACTTTCAATTTTCAATTTTTTTATTTGATGATTTCGCATTTTGTAAATTTTTACATAAGTCTTATCAGCTATTACCAGAAGAATTCAAACAAAATGAATTAGAGGTCAAGGATAATTTTTATTTTTTAAATGCTATTGGTATTGGCATTAGATTTGGTTTTGGCTTACCTATAAATGTTTTTTTTACTTTGACATATGGGTTTAACCTAAATGGCAATGGTACTTTTATCTTGTTTTATGGTAAAGGTTTTTAATAGGATAAAATAAAAGGAGGATAAATATGAAAAATCAAAAGAAAAAAGAAACCTTAAAATGCTTACTTTTAAGATAGTATTTACCATTTCCTTTTTTATTTATTTTCTCAATATTTTTCTTAATATTAATTCTTTTCAGTCAATTTTTATCTATTCCACTATGAGCAGATGATTCTTTAGCAATTATAGAAAAAATAATCGATACAGATGATGAAAAAATCCTTATAGAAATAGTGGAAAAATGGCAGAATTCATCAGATGAAAATGCAAGTTTGTATGTTGGTATTGCATACCATAATCTTGCTTTAATCGATAGCATAAAATATGCTTCCTTATCTGTCTCATGGCTTTCCAAATATAATGGTAAAAAACATATTTCAATAGCCACAGCATACAAGGGAAGTGCTATTACACTTGTTGCAAATGCATATTCTAAAAAAAATGATTTTATGACTGCAGCAGCAAAACTAAATGAAGGATTTGAATTAATCGACAAAGCTATTAAAATGGATCCTCAAAATGTAATAATAAGATTTTTAAGAGCAGAAAATGGGATTGAGATTACCGAAACAACTCCTTTTAATAGATCAAAAGAAGTAGAAGAAGACCTGAATTTTCTTGCAACAAAACTATCAAATTTCACCAATATTCAAAAGGCACAATATTACCTAATACTTGGAAGATTAAAATTATTTCAGAAAAAGATAAATGAAGCAATTGCTGCATTAAGACAGGTTATAAAAGAGGCACCCGATTCTAAATATGCTCAAATTGCAAGAAAGATTTTATCGAAATTAGAAGATTAATTAATAGATAATTAAAGATTATATAAAATTAAATATTAAATATTAAATATTAAATATTAAATATTAAATATTAAATGGTATTAAAAATTAGAGGATAAAAGATGAAAATAATTGAAGGATTTTTTCTTGGGCTTTCCACTGGAACTTCATGTATAATGGCCTGTTATCCGATTTTTCTGCCTTACCTTTGCTCTTCAATTGAAGGAATAAAAGAAAATAATAAAAAATTTCTATTTTTCATCATTGGTAGATTTATTTCATATATTTTAGTTGGTATAATAATTGGTCTATCTGGTTATTATGCATTAAAATATATTCCACCAGAGTTTGAGATTTATCTAAGAAGAGTTTCTTATATAGTCGTTGGTTTTTTACTTATATTAAATGGAATAAACTTTGAATTTCCGAAAAATCATTTCTGTCAAAAAACCTTATTTTTAAAAGATAAAAAGATCAGTGCATTTAGTCTTGGATTTTTAGCAGGTTTGAATCTTTGTCCACCTTTTATAGCTGCTGCATCAAGGGTATTTGGTCTTGAAAGTAACTCAGCTTTTTCCGCAATAATTTCTGGTGGATTTTATTTTTTGTTTTTTTTCATTGGAACAACTATATTTCTACTTCCATTATCATTAATTGGTTTTTTCAATAAAATAAAGAACAAAGATTTTTTAAATCTTTTTCAATTTATAAGTCGCTGGACAATGATTATACTTGGTATCTATTTTTCTATACTTGAAGGCTTACTTTACTTTTTATCTCGATAAATGAATTAGATAAAATAAGGGAGTTTTTATGGAAAATAATTACAAAAACCAAAATAATATTATTGAAACAAAAAGAAATCTCAAAAATAATGATGTTAAAAACCTTATTTTATTTTTTCTTATTACCTTTTTATGGTCGTATAGTTTCTGGTTTGCTGAAATATTTACAGGTAAAAGATTTTATCTTGGACCATTTGGTCCAACTTTTGCAGCATTTATTTTAACTTTTGCTGAAGGAAAGTGGGAAGCTGTTAAAAAGTTATTAAAAAGAGGAATAAGTTTAAATTTCAAAAAGATCTGGCTTATTCCAACATTTTTTCTGATGCCTGCAATCATTGTCCTTTCACTTGTTATAGCGATATTGATGGGTGAAAAAGTTCCTGAATTTACAGCATTTAAGCAGCCTTTTATAATAATACCTGCATTTTTTATGATATTTTTCCTTGGAGGTCCACTTGCAGAAGAATTTGGTTGGCGTGGTTATGCTCTGGATAGACTTCAAAAAAAATTTAATGCTCTTATTTCTAGTATTATTCTTGGATTTATATGGGGTTTATGGCATATTCCTTTATTTTTCATGCAAGGGCAGGAAATTTACAACAATATTCCAATACCTGCTTTTATTTTTGGGACAATACTTCTTTCTACCCTTTTTACATTTATCTATAATAACACCAATGGTAGCATTTTAGCTGCTTTAATTTTCCACACAATGGGTAATCTATCCCATTTTATCTTCCCTACCCTATCTACAAAGTTTGGTGGTTTGATATCTTTAATATTAAATCTTTTAGTAATAATTATAATTATAATAATTTTTGGCGCAAAAAAAATGTCTAAAAATAATTAGATTAATAATATTTAATTTTGTATTAGTTATATTTAATTTTAAGTTTTTCATAAGTAATATTTAATTTAAAGAAAATTAAATTAATCTTATTTATTTAATTTGAAGCAAAAATAAATTAAACCATATATATCTAATTTGAATTAGAAATACTTTAATAGGAAATGAATTATGAAATTATTTAACACAAGTAAATTTAATAATATTAACTTGAATTCTAATTTAAATAAATTTCCAAGGACCTTTAATATTATATTTTCAACTGTAATAATGTTTTTTTTGCTTTTTTTCTTTTTTCTTTACAACGCAAAAGATAAAATAACAATAATTGCGGGATGGATTACCACAATCTATCTTACCTTTTTCTATTTTCTACTTAATAAATCTGGAAGAATTGGATATTATCGTAAGTTTTTATTTATAGTAGGTGCATTTTGTTTTTTTCCGGCATTTATTGCAATGCTCATCGAATCAAGAGGTTCGATGGTTTTAGATTATAGGGATATTTTCTTAAATGAAACTCCTTTCTGTCATATTGTGACCCCTATGATAATCATACCATATCTACTTGAAAAAGTCTTAATCTTTCCAGCAAGATTAACGGGTCATTTTGCTTCATTTTATGCCATGATTATTATTATATGCATTTCCATACTAACAATAGGAAGAGGCTGGTGTTCATGGGTATGTTTTTATGGGGGATGGGATGAGACTTTTTCCCTGGTTTTAAAAAAACCTATTATTAAAATTGAGGATAAATCAAAAAAGATTAGATATTTTAATTTTGTAATTTTATTTGTCGTAATATTAGGTTCTCTTGCTACTTTTTCGGTAATATTCTGTCAGTGGTTATGCCCATGGAAACTAATAACAGAATATGAACAGATTGTTAATGCCTCCACATTTTTTGCCTTTATTTTAAGTGTTTTAATTTTTTTTGTCTTTGTAATAGCCTTTTCTTTAATCACAAAAAAGAGGGTTCATTGCATGAGTTATTGTCCTTTTGGTGCTCTTGCATCAATATTAGATAAAATATCTCTTTTTAAAGTGAAAATAGATAATTCAAAATGTACATCCTGCCAAAGATGTGTTAATTCTTGCCCAACAATGTCAATAGATGAGCAATCAATAAAAGAAAGAAATGGTAAAATTCTTATTACCTGCACAAAATGTGGAAATTGCATAGAATCATGTCCTCAAAAAGCTATATATTATGATTTTTCTTTTAATTTCATAGATAAAAATAAGACAATCAAAAAGCCTGAATTTTTAAAAAAATTTGCCCAAAAATTAGTTTTGTTTTCTGGTTGGCTTTTAGGTAGCATAATAATGGGTGGATTCATTGTTTCAATATTAGCAAGAATAATTAATTTATTTGTGAATGGTTCATTTTTTCTAAATTAACAAAAGTTTAAAATAAAAAATAAATTAATTAATTGAGATAAGGATTATTAAAAATAAATAATTTAAAAAAAATTTGAAAATAAATTAAAATTGAGGTTAAAATGGCTAAAATTATAAATATTAAAAATTTATTAGAAAAATATTTATTAATTTTTCTTGTATTAATTGGGACAATTATAGTTTTTTCTATACCATTATGGTTTATTATGTCGGGGCAAGTTCTTGAACCAATTTTTGCTAAAATTATAAATATAAGATTAGATCATTCAATAAGTGGCGGTCCAATTATTTCAAAATTTTATGATGAGACTTTTGATGATTACGCAGATGGATCCTATCAATATCCTCTTCACAAAAGTTTTATAGAAGAAAATATCTGTGATTTAACAACCTATGAAGTTTATAGACCTATTTTAGATAATGGTTTAAATAATCCATTAGGGTTATGGCAGGTTGCAGTTGGTCTTTCAAAATTCATAAATCCATTAAAAAATGAAGGTGGTTTTTCAAATATCCAGATATCCATTTATATAGACATAGATGGAAATGAAAATGGCTCAACTAAAACTTACTTTGAAGATGCGGAATATATTGGTTTTGAAAGTGTTTATGGATGGGATTTAATGATTATTATCAATGGACTAAAAAAGGATAAGGCAACTTTATATTATAGTAATGACATAGTTGATAAGGCAAATATCTATGGATTAAAGAATTATGATAAAGATAAAGGTAAAGAAATTAGAGCAATATATGTAGATAAACATAATAAAATATATGTTCAAATACCGCTAGATAATAAATTTATTCAAAGAATTTTGGATGGAAGAAAGACTTATCATTGGGTTTTTTCGGGCTTTCACGATATTTATGGTAACGGTGGCTGGTTAAATGTCAAAGAATATCCAACCATAAGATATGGAGGTGGGTTAAAATGGGATTATGGTCCAAGAATATTTGATTTAATAACACCATCCGGATATGAACAAAAAGATTTACTTTCAATAAAAAATATTAATAGTGAAAGTCTTGTAGTTATTCCGCCATTGATTTCAGAGGGGTTTGATACAAAAATCAGGTATTTAAAGGAAAAAGAAAAAGATGCTAAAAATAATCAAGAAAGACAACTAAAAATAGAAGTTCTTAAAAAACAGATTGAAGAAGAGGAAAAATTTGAAAAGGAAATTTTCGAAAAACAGATAAATGAAAAATTAAATTCAGATAATCCTATAGATAGACTATATGCTTTATTTTCAAATTCAAGATTCGATGAATCTCAAAATTTGGTAGAACACCTATTACAGCAAGATAAAGATAATCCAGTAGCCCTTGCCTATAAAGGTTCATTAACAGCAATGGAAGGTGGAAAAACAAAAAATCCTATGGAGGCGATTATCCTGGTAAATAAAGCTTATGAGTATTTAGATAAAGCCTGCTACATGATGGAAAACTTTGAAAACAATATTACCAACGGCAATTTTGAAATATTAAAACATTTTAAAAGCGAAGAAGAATTTTATCAATATTATATCATTGTATTAAGCAATCGAGCCATAGTTTCAAGTTCAGTACCAGATGATATTTTTAATAAGCTGGATATCGCAATTTCAGACTTTCAAAAAATTGCAAAATTATATGAGAAAATTGGTAAAATAAAGGAATCAACTTTTGCCAAGATGCAAGCAGCAATATTACTTGAAAAAAAGGGTAAAAAAGATTTAGCAAATATAATATGGCTTTCTCTTTTAAAATTAAAAGATTTACCAGCAAAAGTAGAGTTAGAATTATTAAAACGGAACTTTAAATAAAATTCTTATTAATTTTCCTTATTTTTTTATTTAATACTCTTTTCCTAAATTTGTTTTTATAAATTTATTTTTTAATATTTTTGTTTTTCAATATCCTGCAAGATTCGACAAACTTTATTTTCAAAATTCGTAATCTTTTTAATCACTTAATATATTCAATAATTTTTGCAAATGATCTTATTATCTTATCAAATTCTATTACGCCTCGTAATCCCTTTCAGCAGGTCATAAATTCTAACCAACATTATCTGGTGTTAAAAGACCAGATGATGAAGCGTCGTAATCCCTTTCAGCAGGTCATTAATTCCAACAAAGTGTTGCGGAATTTAATGCAAAACATCAGTTAGTCATGGAGTCGTAATCCCTTTCAGCAGGTCATTAATTCCAACTGGAAGTTTTTCAATTTTATTGAAGACAACTTCCATGATGCTGGTCGTAATCCCTTTCAGCAGGTCATAAATTCTAACGGGAAAATGGAAAAAGAATTGAAATATTTTATTGGGGCTTAGTCGTAATCCCTTTCAGCAGGTCATAAATTCTAACTTTTTGGACCATATTTTTATATGGTCCATTTTTTTTTATATGTCGTAATCCCTTTCAGCAGGTCATAAATTCTAACAGCAGTGGCCGGCGAAGATTTATTGGTGAGGTTTGGCGAACCCATTTCCGCAAACCCCTGTGTAAAAGTTTTACATTACGATTTAATAATATTAATAAATATATCATAAAAATCCCATTACCCCTTATTTTGAGCCATAAAAAATTTTCCGCGAACTTCGACGAAAGAATGCGGTTTCCCGGGCATATTAATGGTTCCCGATAAAATATTAATTATTGTAATATTAAAAATTGCACTAAAAATGTTTTAACTTAATATTTATTTTAAAATCTTCATATTATTTATAATTCATTATTTAAGTTTTTCAAATATTTTTTTTTATTATTCTTTGATTTGAATTCAATCTAAATAATTTTAATCTAAATTTATCTTCTAAAATTTTGCTTGATTTAATTAATAAAATTATTGAAATCTTTTGACTAAATGATAAAATTAATTAAATAAAAAACTTTTATCAAATCATACTTTTAAGCTGAAAATATTTTAAGCGAAAATATTTTATATTTAATTTAAAAGATCAAATATTAAGAAGGTAATTATGATTCCTGAACTTAAAATATTTACAAGTCCTAGGTTAATTTTCAGACTAAACTCAATAAAAAAAAGAATCTATACTAAAATCTGTAATCTAAACTGCTCATATTTTAAGTATGATGGACCTATTTCATATGAATCAATTCTATTAAATAAAAATAAATTTACACCTATTAATAAAGGTCAAATCTGGGGAAAAGCCTATGATTGGGCTATTTTTCATATCTATGGAAAGATACCTGGGAAATATATAAACAATAATCTATATGTTTTTTTTGATTTTGATGGAGAAGCAGTTTATCTTGATGAAAATCTTAAACCTTATTTTTCCATAAATAGCAAAATGTCTTTTATGGATTATTTTCAATTTTCATGGAATTTAAGGACTAAAAAAGTTTCAGAAAAAGAGAAAGAGAATGGATTTATCAATTGCTTTTTAGATGCAAGCTTCAATGGTAAGCTCATCCAGCCATTTGGAAAAGCCCGATTTAAAAATGCTTTTGTTGCAGATTGTAATAACTTACTAAAAGAATTTTATTTTGATTATCTATATTTTTCCTATTTATATTGCTCTTTGGAAAAGGAAGATCTTAAAGAAAAGCTCAAGGAAATACTTGATAAATCCTATAATCTACTTAAAAAAAGTAGATTTAAAGATATTGAAAGAGCAAGATCATATCTTACAATGGCATATTCTATAGACAAAAATAAACCTTCCCAAGAAATTTATGCAATTGGACAAGCCCATCTTGATATGGCCTGGCTATGGCCTATAAAAGAGACTAAAAGAAAATCATTAAGAACCTATATTAACTTTTTAAATCTTATTGAAAAATATCCTTTTTATATATTTGGAACAAGCCAACCTCAGCAACTTGATTGGATTAAAAATCTTTACCCCGATATTTATGAAAAGATAAAGGAAAATATATTAAAAGGTAACATCGAGCTTCAAGGTGGGATGTGGGTAGAAGCAGATTGCAATCTTCCAGATGGTGAATCGCTTGTTAGACAAATAATATATGGGAAAAAATTTTACAAAAAGGAGTTTGATATTGATGTAAAAACATGCTGGCTTGTTGATGCATTTGGCTATCCGGCATCTTTACCACAGATATTAAAAAAAGCAGGACTTAATTATTTTTGTACAATAAAACTTTTCTGGAATCAGTTTAATAAATTTCCTCATACCACATTTTTATGGGAGGGAATAGATGGAACAAAAGTTCTGACACATATGCCACCTGAAGGCACATATACAAGTGAGGCGACTTGTTGCTCCATAAAACAAGCAGAAAAGCAATTTAAAGAGAAAAATTTAATAAAATCTTTTTTACTTGTATTTGGAAATGGAGATGGTGGCGGTGGACCACAGGAAGCACATATTGAACTTCTTGATAGATTTAAAAATACTGAATTTAATCCCCAACTCTCTTTTGCAAAAGCGGTAGATTTTTTTAAAAAGATTGAAAAAGATATAGATAAACTTCCAATCTATAAAGGTGAGTTATATCTTGAAAAACATCAGGGGACATACACAACTCAATCAAACAATAAATATTTTAATAGAAGGATGGAGATAAAACTTCATAACCTTGAGACTCTGTCGACATTTGCATATTTAAATGGTTATGATTATCCTTCATTCTTTATAGAAAAAGTATATAAAGAGATTTTACTCTACCAGTTTCATGATATTTTACCTGGATCTTCTGTAAAAGAGGTTTATGATGAGACAAATTTGAGATACAAAACTTTAATGCAAGATTGCGATAAAAAGCTGACTGAAATCATTGGATTTATTTCATCAATTGGTAATAAAAATAAAAATCTTACTGAATCCTTAAAAAATGTTGATAATACAAATAATGACAATACACATGATGACAAAGAAAAAAATTATAACATTGAAATAGATAATAAAAAGGTAAATATTAATAAAATAGAAAATAAAATAGAAGATGAAAAAGATAATAAAAAGGGAAATAATAAAGAAAATAATGAGTTTAAAGATATTTATGGACTTAATCTTACTGGATTTGCAAGAAAAGAATATTTAAAATATGAAGGTAGATGGTTTTATGCTGAACTTCAGCCATATAGTGCAGATAGATTGACCACCCTTGATGAAATTTTTATTGAAAATCAAGAAAAAACTGATAATTATGGATTTAGTATAAATAAATCAGATGCCAAAGATAATGGGAATATTAAACTTAGTTATGGAAATGATTTTATAGAAAATGATTTAGTCTTATTAAAGTTTGCTAATGATGGAAGCATTAACTTTTTTTTAGATAAAAAAAACAATAAACAATTATCGGGCAAATACTTAAATAGGCTAATTTTATTTAAAGATAAATGGCTTTATTATAATGCATGGGATATTGATTTTAATTATAGAAAAAAATCAAAAAAAATATTAAAGCAGATAAATAGCATTAACTTTCTCGATGGGCCAAAGGTAATTAGAAGAAGTTTTTATAGACATAAAAAAACCAGGATAACTGTTGATACAATTTTAACTTTACA
>DAOOKC010000060.1:0-10783 GCA_035385485.1 Exilispira sp. | reverse complement strand
AAATCAGATTATTATTAAAACTTAAAGAATATGAGATTTTAAATTCAAAAATAGATGAATATTTAAATCAAAAGATAGATAAAGAATTAAAAAAAAATCTTTTATACTTAAAAGTTCTTATTTTAATAACATTGAATGATACATCCGAGATTAATCTTTTTATTGAAAAATATAAAAAATCACTGACAAATGAAGATTATTGTTTTTTGAAAGGTTATAGCAATTATCTTATCAAAAACTATAAAAATTCTAAAGAATATCTAATTAAAATAAGAAATACAAATTCTTTATATAGAGATTCTGCTATAATTTTAGCTAAGATATTTATTGAGGAAAAAAACTTAGACGAGGCAATAAAAGTTCTTGTAAAAATTCAAGATAAAGATGATGTTATTTTGTATAACTTAACTTACTTATATTTAATTAAAAATGATTTATCAATGGCGCAATTTTATGTTAATCAGATAGGAAAGACAATAAAGAAAATAGAAAATATCTCTTTTAAGATTGATTTACTTAAATTACATGTTTCTATTGAAAATGAAAATTGGGAAATTGCAAAAGATTCATTAGAAAATTTAAAAGATTATAAGTTTTTAGAAGAAACATATCTTTATAACCTAATATTAGTAGATTATAAGAGTAAAATAGATCAAAATAATTATTCATTTTTTCTCGAAAAGTTAAAAGAAGAAGAAAATAGTTTTTCTTATCCAATCTATCAACTTATATTTGTGACAATGTTTTTTAATAATATGGATAATCTTGCCATTTCTTTTTTTGAGGAAAATAAAGATAAGATATTACAGAAAGAATATGAAAAATATTATGCTCTTATCCTTTATCTTTATAATAAGAACAAAAATTATGATAAGATAATCAATCAGATTGATTTTAACTTATTAAATCTGGTTTCGAAAAAATATTTTCCTTATTTTTATAGAATTTATTATGAATCAATGATAAATGAAAAACAATATGATAAATTCCTTGAAATAAGTAATAATCTTTTAAAATTCAGGGATGAAAAATATTTAATATTAAGTCTTATAATAGATAGTATGATTTTGCAGAAAAAGTATGATGATGGTATAAATTATTTATTAAATAGTTCAATTCTTAGTAATTATCCGCCATATTATTATCTTTTATTGGCAAAGTTATATATTGAAAAAGGTGATGAAAAAAATGCAATAAAAAACTTTAAAATAATTGAAAAGATGAATCTAGATGGATATGATAAAGATAATATATATTCATTTATCTGTTATTATTATTTAAAAACAAAAAAACTTGATGATTTTAAAAAATTATTTAGTCTAATTTCAGATGAAGGAAAGAAGAAAAAAGAAAATATAAATCTTCTTTTCAAATATGATTTTTTAATAAAAAACTATGATGAAATTATAGAATTATCGGGCAAGTTGCCAGATAATATAAAGGAAGATAAAACAATTATCTTTTATATTGCTAAAGCATATTATGAAAAAAAGCAGTATTCTCAAGCAATAATTTTCTTTTCTAAATTGATAGAAAAAGTTGATAATTTTAAAGAAAAGTCTATTTTTGCAATATATATTGGTAATTGTAATGCTTACCTGGGAAACTATTCCACTGCTAAGTTTTTTTATAAACAGGCTCTAATATTTGATAAAGAACAGACATATAGTATAGTTAATAATCAGATTTTAGAAAAATATGGCAAATAACAATTAAATTAAATTTAATTTAATAAATAGGGGTAAAAGATGGAAAAATCAAATCTATTAAAAGAGAGGAATCCTATGTCGACAAAAGTAGATTCATTAAATTCATTAATTGGTGAGAATTCCGTTTTTGAAGGTAAATTTTATATTGCCGGAAGCTTAAGAATTGATGGGAAATTTGAAGGTGAGGTTAAAACTGAAGAAGAACTTATCGTTGGTGAAACAGGCAAGGTTAAAACAGATATTTATGCTAAAAGAGTTACTGTGGCTGGAACTGTGATTGGCAACATTGACGCAGAAGAAGAGGTAAAACTTCTTTCTACAGGTAAAGTTCTTGGGAATGTTACAGCACCTAAAGTATATATTGAAACCGGAGTTATGATTAAAGGTGAAGTTAAGATTCATTCTGGTCAAAAAGCAAATCTTGAATCTATTATTCTTGAAACATATAATAAAGGACCTAAAATTCCTCCAAACATGGGCAAACCTCAATCTGAACCTCAGAAAAATCCAAATCCAAATCCACACTAAAAATTTTAATCAATTAAAAATTTACTGCATTTATTTGTTCATTAGGTCGATATTTTAGAAAAAGTTAGTTGGTAGTTAGTCTACCAACTTATCTTTTTTTAATTTTCCTATTAAGTTTAGTGAGAAAAAAATGATTATAATTAAAACAGATGAAGAAATTCAGATAATGCGTGAAGGTGGAAAAATATTAAGTAAGCTACTTGAAGAGTTGAAACAATTAATAAAACCTGGAATAAGTACTCTTGAACTCGATAGATTCGCTTATGATTATATTATATCATCTGGTGCAAAACCATCTTTTTTACATTACAATGGTTTTCCAGCTTCTTTATGCATTTCATTAAATGAAGTACTAATCCATGGTATTCCAAAAGAAGATATTATTATTAAAGAAGGTGATGTAGTCTCTATAGATGCTGGAATCTACTATAAAGGTTATCATACTGATGCAGCAAGGACTTATGCTATTGGGAATGTAGATAAAATTATAACAAAATTGATAAATATAACAGAAAAGTCATTTTTTGAGGGAATAAAATTTGCTAAAGCGGGCAATAGATTATCGGATATATCGGCAGCAATTGAAAGAACTGTCGTTGATGCGGGTTTTTATGTGGTCAGAGAATATGTTGGTCATGGGATTGGTAAAAATTTGCATGAAGAACCTTCAATACCTAATTATGGCAAACCAGGAAATGGTCCTATATTAAGAAAAGGAATGGTTTTTGCAATTGAACCTATGGTTTTACAAAAATCTCCTCGAGTAAAAACAAGATCAGATGGATGGACTGTTGCTGCTACAAATGGATTGACTACTGCACATTATGAAAATACAATAGTAATAACAGAAAATGAACCAGAAATATTAACTATTTAATAAGTAGATCATTTTCAATAGTATCTATAATTACCTTTTCTGCTCTTATTTTAAGTTCATCAAATTCAATATCATTTTCCTTTTTATCAGATGAACTATCAATGGTTTTGAATTTATCTTTTGATATTGCAATTAATTTATCTATGGTATTTAATAAAGATAAACTATCTACTTTATCTTCATCAATCACAATATATGAAGTAGATTTTTGTTCAAAATATTTAGCATTATTGTATTGTTCGCCCCTGGATGCCGATTTTAATGGGATAAAAATAGCAGGTGTTTTTGTTGCAACTATTTCAAATACAAGATTTGCTCCAGATCTTGATATTATTAAATTTGAATTTTTCATGCAATAAGAAATCCCTTTTGAAATAAAACTAACCTGAAAATAATTGGGATGTTTAAATTCAATTTCCTTATTTTCACCTGTTTGATGAATTATGCAATATTTTTCGCATAATTTTGGCAAAATTTCATATATTATTTGATTTATCTTTAAAGAGCCTAATGACCCACCTAAAACAAGTATTAAAGGTAAATTATTATCTTTTGATTTTAAAAATTTATTTAAATCTTCATCAATCTCGATATCATTAGCATTATTTTTTATGTCAAAATAGTCTATAAAAAATTCATTTCTAACGGGATTTGAAGAAAAAACTGATTTTTGTGAAGGAAGCTCTTTTAGAGTATCTTTGAATGAATAGAAAAATTTTCTTGAAAAGTAAAGATTGATCTTATTGGCAAGTCCGACAGTATAATCACTTTCATGAGTATAAAAAGGAATTTTTAGTAATTTAGAAGCTACTGCTACTGGAACAGAAACAAATCCACCTTTTGAGAAAATAAAAGAAGGTCTTTCTTTTATTAAAATAAAAATCGAAGCAATAATGCCAAATAAAAATTGAAAAATGTCTAAAATATTTTGCAAATTAAAAATAGTAAGTAAAATGTTTTTTTTCCTTCTTAATTTACCTGATGGTATGTGATATATTTTTATTCTATTAAAGTAATTATTTATAATTTTTTTTTCAAGAATTTTACTCTTATTTGAGCCAATCCATTTTAAATCATAACCTCTTTTGTCTAATTCTTGAGCTACAACTATAGCTGGAATTATATGACCACCTGTTCCACCGCCAACAATAATAGCTTTTTTCATATATACCCCATTTGTGCTATTTTGTTATTAATAATTAAGCATATTTAAATATTATTAAAACAAAATATTTGACAAAAGCAATTTAATATTTTATCTAATTTTTAAGCTTAAATGATAGACTATAAGAAATTAATTATATTTTTTCTTTTATTATTCTTTATTTTATTCCAATCCCCCATATTTATTATAGATTCAAAAAATAGTCTGGAAACAACCTTCAATATTTCAATATCACGAACTTTTAAAAACATAAATGCAAAACCATCATATTTTGAATTTTATTTTCCTGAAAGTTATGTAATAGCAAATTCTCAATTAAATATCCAATCTTTTTCATCTATTGTTATGTTTAATCCCGAGCCAGATAATAAAGTTTTCGAATATGATAAATTTCAAAACAATATTTTAAAATTCTCATATTCTAATATTTATGGATTTTCTGTTAATATAAGATTTAAAGGTACCATAAAATCAAATAATAATAATATATTTTATATCCCATATCCTTATGAAGAAAAGGACATACCTTCTTCTTTATATATTTTTTTAGAAAACTCTCCAGATTCTACGATTTTTGATTTTGCAAATGAAATGGCAAAAAACAAAAGCAATTTATTGAGTATTCTTTTAAGTATTAAAAACTATATAGATAATAATATTAAGTATTCACCTTTTTATATTGGTAGAACTCCTCAAAAAATATTAACTGAAAAGGTCGCAAATCGAGAAGAATTAATAGATTTTTATGCTTCCATATTAAGAATATTAGGAATACCTGTTAGAGTATGTTGTGGACTTAGTATCCCTCAGAAATATGAGTTTATTGAAGAGAATAAGAAAGATTCAATGGAAATATATAGCTGTAAAGGTGTTGTAACATATCTTGAAATCTGGACAAAAGATTATGGATGGATATTTTTCGATCCTTTCTTTTCATTGATCTCTTCATTAAATAATATAATAAAATTCGGACATGCACAATATGTAAATCAGCTTCATTATATATATTTTGAAAGCAAAAGTTTAAATATTTCTATAAAAGATTACTATGATATTGAATTTAGTTATAATAATCCAGTTTCATTTTTAAAAATTAAAAAAAATCTTTTTGATTATTTTATTATTTTTCAGAATAATTTTTATAATAATTTTGAACAAACTTTATTAAAAAATAACGAAAATAGAATTCAAAGTTATTATACCGGATTTGATGATATTGAAAATAAAACATTATACTACTATGGTTTTGATACAAAAAAGGAAATAAACTTAAAAGATCAAGCTTTTTTACAAAATTTCTATGTTGAAAAAGATTATATAGTTAAAAAATTAATATTAAACATACCTGTTATTAATAGTAAAATAAATATAAAACTATATAAAGGTTCAGATATAAATGAAAAAAATCTTTTATATCAGACATATATTGAAAAAAATACTTCAGGGAAAAATGAAAATAGGTTTATAGAAATAAATCTTTTTGATCTTAAATTTCAAAATGGTTTATATACTCTTTATATTTTTGTTGCAGAACCTACTAAAGATTGTATATTTTCATTAGATGAAGCACCAAATTTACCTGGTTTTTTCCCTCTGATAATAATAAAGGATAATATATCGATTAAAACAAATTTGGTTCTTCCTATGGTTTTTAAATATGATTGAATAAAATTTTATTTTTTTAATTTTATAAAATGGAGGATTACATGAACAAACATCCATACTTCAAAGATGTTGATGATGCTAAATGGAATGATTGGCACTGGCAAATTCAGAATAGAATAACAGATCCACATGTGCTTGGAGAAATTTTTAATTGGGATTCAAAAAGAATTGAACAAATGAAGGACTATTTGAAAATACTCAGGATGGCTATAACACCATATTATTTATCTTTAATAGATATGGAAGATTATGAAAATGATCCTGTATATTTACAGGCAGTTCCATCTGTTTATGAGACTCATATTGTTTCTGCAGATATGGCAGATCCTTTACATGAAGAAGTTGATTCTCCAGTCCCATTAATAACTCATAGATATCCCGATAGGGTTCTTTTCCTTGTTACAGATCAATGCTCAATGTATTGTAGACATTGCACAAGAAGAAGATTTGCGGGACAAACAGATAAGCCAGCTTCCAGCGATTTAATAGAAAAAGCTATAGAATATATAAGAAACACAAAAACTGTAAGGGATGTTTTAATTTCAGGAGGAGATCCCTTAACATTGGGAACTGATCAACTTGAAAAAATTATTGCAAAAGTCAGAGAAATTCCTCATGTTGAAATAATTAGAATTGGTACAAGAGTTCCAGTTGTCCTTCCAATGAGAATAGATGAAAAACTTGTTAATATGCTAAAAAAATATCATCCTTTATATATAAATACTCATTTCAATCATCCTAAAGAAATAACAGAAGAATCAAAAAGGGCATGTGAGATGCTTGCAAATGCGGGTATCCCTCTTGGTAATCAAACAGTTCTTTTAAGAAAAGTAAATGATGATGCAATGATAATGAAAAAACTTATGCAAAAACTTTTGACAATAAGAGTAAGACCTTATTATATTTACCAGTGCGATCTATCACAAGGTATTGAACATTTCAGAACAAAAGTTAGTAAGGGTATTGAAATTATTGAGATGCTTAGAGGTCATACAACTGGAATGGCAGTACCTACTTTTGTAATAGATGCTCCTGGTGGTGGTGGTAAAACTCCTATTATGCCAAATTATTTAATTTCAATGAGTCCACAAAATGTTATTATTAGAAACTATGAAGGTTTTATTGCAAGATATGAAGAACCTCAATATGAAGATAAACCACTTCCAAATAGAGAAAAATATTTAAATGAAGAGATGATATCAAAAGATGGTATTGCTAAATTGTTTTATACAGACCAGTATTCTATTGTTCCAAAAGATAATGCAAGAGAAAAAAGACACGAAAAATATCATAAAAAAGATAATAAATAAAAAGTTTAAAAATTAGATTATTCTTTCCATTTTACAAGATTCGGGTAATTGATCCTGATAAATTTATTTGCTGGAACAATTCTTAATGAAAAATGCTGAAGTCCAGGATTATTGAATGAGAATTCTCCTGCAAATTTTGCAACATTATCCTGATACCTTTCTATAAATTTTAATTTAATAATCATGTAATTATTTATTTTTTCAATATCATTGAACAATTCGACTTCGATTAATTTTTCATCAATTTGGTCAAGATATACATATGTTTCTATTGATATAGTATCACTGGAACTTAAAACCTTTAAACTTTCGATTGAAGTAAAAAAGTCTTTAATATAAATTTTTGACCAGTTGTTTTTTAATATTTCCAAAGTTGATGATATCTCTTTTAGCATCTTAAAATTATCTTTTTCAATTTGTAAATAATTTTGATAGGCAACTTTATAATATTTTTCAATATAATCATCTAACATTCTTTCTATATTAAAATGTTTTGAAACGGTAATAATGGAATTTTTCATCATATCAACCCAGAGTTCTGGAATACCATTTTCATTTCTTTTATAGTAAAGAGGGATTATCTCATTTTCTAACATATCATAAATTTGAGTTGCATCTGCAAGATCTCTTAATGATTCATTAGAATAACTTTCACCAGCTGTGATGGCCCATCCATTTTCTCCATTATAACACTCATCCCACCAGCCATCCCTGACACTGAAATTTAATACTCCATTCATTCCAGCTTTCATTCCTGATGTTCCACATGCTTCGAGTGGTTTTATAGGTGTGTTTAACCATATATCGACTCCTTGAACAAGATTTTGTGCTATATTTATTGAGTAATTTTCTAGAAAAACCACATGTTCTTCACAATCATATTGATGGGAAAAATCGATTATCTCTTTTATAAGATTCTTACCCATTAAATCAGCAGGATGAGCCTTTCCAGCACAAATTATTTGAACAGGGTATTCTTTATTCTTTAAAATTTTTGCAAGTCTTTCCTTATCTTTAAAGATTAATGATGGTCTTTTATATGGTGCAAACCTTCTTGCAAAACCTATTGTTAAAAAATTTGGATTTAAAATTTTAGATACAGAGTTTACTTTTGTAGGAGAATAACCTTTATTTATGTAATCATTCATCAGTAGTTTTCTAATAAAGGAAATAGTCTTTTGCTTTTGTCTTTGATGAATATTCCAGATTTCTTCATCAGAAATTTGTTCAATATTATTCCAGATCTCTTTATTTTTTGCATTTCCAATATAAGATGAACCAATGTATTGATCAAAAAGCCTTGATAAATCTGTAGAAATCCATGAATAATGAACACCATTTGTTACATAATTAATAGGAATTTCTTTTTCTAAAAGATTATCGAAGCTTTTTAGCCACATTTTTTTTGATACATGTCCATGAATCCTTGAAACACCATTTGCAAGTGAACATAATCTTAAGGCTAAAGCTGGAAGCCAAAAAGTGTTTTTATCTTCCGCAACAAGACCGTATCTATATATTTCTTCTGGATTAATATTATTTGATAAAAGATAATTATCTAAATATTTTTTTACCATATTTAAAGGGAAATTCTCATTTCCTGCATCAACAGGCGTATGAGTAGTAAAAATGGAACTGGTTTTTGTAATTATAAATGCTTCTTCAAATGAGATTTTATTTTCTTTCATCAAATCAATAAGTCTTTCAATTAATAAAAATGCTGAATGCCCCTCATTAAGATGGTAAATTTTAATATTATGATTTAATGTTTTTAAAAATCTATATCCACCAATTCCAAGGACAATTTCTTGCTGTATTCTTTTTTCTCTATCTGCAACATAAAGATAATTTGTTATATCTCTATATTCGGGAGGGTTTATTTCTATATTTGTATCAAGAAGATAAATAATATTATTTCCAACAAGTATCTGCCATATTTTAGCATATATTATTTTATCTATCATTGGTATTTCAACAAATACAGATTTACCATCAGAATTTTTTAATTCTTTTAATGGTAAGTAATAAGGTATATTTTCATGATAAACTTCTTCCTGCAATCCATTAACATTTATTTTTTGATTAAAATATCCATATCTATATATTAGACCAACCCCTATTAGAGGAAGTTTAATATCTGATGATCCTTTTAAATGATCACCCGACAAAATCCCAAGACCACCAGCAAAAATAGGTAAACTATCATGAAGACCGTATTCCATTGAAAAGTATGCTATATAATCATTTTGAAATATTTTCTTATAATCACTTTCTTTATTTTTATAATCAATAAACTTTTGCCAGACTTTATTTAATTCATTAATAAAAAATTTATCATTTTCAAGTTCTTTAAGCTTTTCCTGAGAAAGATTATGCAAAAGCGCTATAGGATTTCTTCCTACTTTTTTAAATAATTCTGAATCTATTTTATAGAAAAGTTTAACAGCATCTTTATCCCATAATGACCAGATATTATAAGATAAATTAAGAAGGTTTTTAAGACCTTCCGGGAATCTTGGGTAAACAAAAACATCTTTGAAAAACATTTAATCCTCCATACATCATTTAAATCAACTTTTCTTCTAAGTGCGAAATAGCATATAAATAGTTTTGATAAGAGCTTTCAATTGATGGGAAATTTGAAAAATCGTATGTCCCAAAAAAATATTCAGACATATTTTTAAAATAATCAATCGAAGATAATTTTCTTAAATTTTCCAATAATAACTCATTATTTTGCTCTTTTGTTTGTTCAATTAAAGAATAAAGAGATAGTTGAGAGTTTATTTGAAGATCATTTCCAAGATATGGATCTAAATTTTTAGAACTTCCTCCGATTGAAATATAATCTTTAGTAGAAAAGAGCTCAAGGTTTTCAATATTATCATTTGTTATTTCTGAAGGTAATATGAACTGATTTTTTCCCTTTTTGAGTATTAATGATGGTAGGTCATATAAAAACTCCAAAATTCCACTACTTTCATTAAGGTAATATCCAAATGTTTCAATGTCAAAAACAAGGTTGCAAAATATATTTTTTGCTTTTTTATCATAAAATTGTAAATCATCTATCCATCTGGAATATTTTTCTGCAGTCAAAGGAAATTCTTTCCAGTTTTTATTGGAAAAATTAAATGTTAAGTCATCAGATAATTTTTGATTTCGTAGTAAAATATATTGAGGATTTTTACCATAAGCTTTATAAAGATTTAAACCTGGTTTAAATCCAATTACCTTTTCAGAAGGTTCTGTTAAGATGTTTTTTAAAGAAGTAAAACCTCTAAGACTGTCTGCAATTTTATCACTATAAATTAGTTCTGTATTTCGAAAGGTTTTAGGTATAAAGTTAAATAGATTATAAACAAAATTAATATGTTTATTTACTTCAAAAATAAATTCATTTTCATTATACAAAAAAGATAAAGAATTATAATATGGTTCTGCAAGAATTTCAATATTTTTAGTTTTACTAAGTTCTTTAATAATTTCAATAATATCAGGGCAATATTCATTTAGTTGTTCAATGATT
>DAOOKC010000059.1:0-10887 GCA_035385485.1 Exilispira sp. | reverse complement strand
TTTATCATAAAGTATAGAGAGAAAAAAAAATTAAAAATTATAAATACTCTTGTAAAAAAGATATCTAATATTGCCTATGAATACCTAAATAAAGAAGAAAAAGAAGAAGAACTAATTTTTATAGATGAGACTAATATAGAAAATTTCAAAAGAAGAAAAAAGAAAGAAAAAGATGTTTTTTCCAGAGTCTCTGAATCTCTTTTAATTTATGCTCTTAATATAGCTAGTGAAAGAATAATTTTACCGCTTGAACTTAGAAATATCGAATTTTTCATAAAAAGAAAATCAAAACTTATCAAAAAATTTATAAGAAATATTAAATCAAAAAGCAAAACAAAAAGGATGAAGGCTGCATTTTCTTTAAGATTTTATGGATTTGAAGGAGTGCAGATTCTTTCTGGATTTTTAGGAGTTGAAAAATCAAGTGCAATCAGATTTAAAATCTGTGAATCTTTACTTTTCGCTCAAAGTTATGATTTAATCCCTCTTATTTTAGATAGTGCTGCAAAAGAATATGAAAATGGTAATATGATGAGATTTTCCCAATATATAGCTATATTGCAGGAGCATGCAGAAACTACTGTAAATATTATTTCATCAAGATATCCATACAATACTGTAGAAACTATTATAGGTATTAGACTTTGTAGATATTATCCATCATCTTCTCTTGAAAAGATCTTAATCGAATCACTTATGTCAGAAGATGAGACTTTATCAAGTAAAGCAGTAAATGTTGTATATCATATAATTCCAACTATGCTTGATTCACAATTCTTTTTAAGACATAAAAATGATACAATTAGAGGCTTTGCCATAAAATCTTTAGGAAGAGTCAAAAATTTAGATAATTTTGATAGAATACTTCAATTTTTACTTGAACCAGAAAATGAACAGTTCGCGACTTCTGCACTTGAAAATGCAATAAAGAATAATGATGAATTTAAAGATAAACTTCTTGAAATTTTCTATAAGATAGAGGATAGCTCAATTAAAAATAAATTAGCTGTCATTCTTGAAAGTTATCTTTTCTATTTTTTAGAAAATAAAGACTGGTTTTTAAATAAAAAAATTAATGAACTTGTTGAATATTGCATACAAAATGGACTTATTTATAATATAGTCTCTTACTTAAATAATAATGATGATATAAAAGTAGAAGAAATTTTAATATTAAAGATTGTTCATGTTTTAGATATTGTCAATTTTAAGAAACCTGATTATGAAAAAAGAATAAAAATATTTGAAGAGTTAATAAATTCCTTAAATGAAGATATTTGCCAGCGGCACAATTTCCCACCTAAAAAGAAAATTGAAGTTCAAAAAGCACCAGAAGCATCAAAAAAAGATAGACCACTTCTTATTGCTCTTGCTATTTTTTTGATTTTTTTGCCAGTGATTATGTATTCTTTTAAAGTAAAGTTTAACTTTTCACCATTTTTACCTTGGTTAAAATCTTTTATAATATTTTATATTAAATTTTTTGGATATTATGCATTGGCTTTAAATCTAATATCTATTCTTTTTTTACTCTTTGCAAATCTTGAAATATCCCGGCAAAATAGGTTACTTTCATCTATATCTTATTTAAGCTATTTTCAAAAAGGAGTATTACCATCAATTTCCGTTATTGTTCCTGCTTTTAGGGAAGAAGCGACTATAGTTCAAAATGTTAGATCACTTCTTGCACTAAAATATCCAAATTTTGAGGTCATAGTCGTAAATGATGGTTCACCTGATAATACCTTAAATGTCTTGAAACAAAATTTCGAACTTGAAAGAATCCCTTATAGACATTCACAGCAAGATATCGATACCGCACCGATTGTAGGAGTTTACAAAAGCAGGTTTTATTCAAACCTTATAGTTTTAGATAAATTAAATGGTGGTAAAGCAGATTCATTAAATGCTGGAATAAATCTGGCTAACTGCCAATATGTATGTGGAATAGATGCAGATAGCCTTCTTGAGCAGGATGCGCTTTTGCATGCAATATCGCCAATAATAGAAAGTGATGAAAAAATTATCGCAACTGGTGGAAAAATAATGCCTGTCAATGGTTGTGATGTTGAAAATGGTTCTTTGATAAGAATAGGAATAGGAAAAAACTTTTTATCAAGATTTCAGACTATTGAATATCTTAGAGCCTATTTTACTGGAAGGCTTGGTTGGTCTTATATTAAATCATTACTTATTATATCAGGTGCATTTGGTGTATTTGAAAAAAAGGAAGTTCAAAAAATCGGTGGTTATATGACCTATCGAACAAAGGCAAAACAAAACACCGTTGGTGAAGATATGGAACTGATTGTTAGATTAAGAAGAAACTCCATCGAAAATAAAGAAAAATCTTTAGTCAACTATTCAATAAGCGCAACATGCTGGACTGAGGTCCCCGAGTCTTTTAAAATTTTGAGAAAACAAAGAGATAGATGGCAAAGAGGACTTATAGAAATCTTATTATATCATAGAAAAATGCTATTTAATAAAAACTATGGAAGAGTCGGATTAATTGCACTTCCATATTATCTTATTTTCGAGACTCTTGGCCCCTTTTATGAAGTTATGGGTCTTTTTTTTTCTATACTGGCTATCATCTTAGGAATCTTTACCATTCCATTATTTCTTTTCTTATTTTTAACAAGTATTTTACTTGGAATATTTGTTTCAATACTATCTTTAGCAATTTCTGAAAAAAATGTAATTTATTTTAACTGGTATGAAGATCTATTATTAATATTGATTGGCTTTTTAGAGAATTTTGGTTATCGACAGGCAATGAATATTTTAAGACTTGTCGCATATTTTAACTATATTATAGGTAAAAGCTCCTGGGGAATGATGAAAAGAAAAGGATTCAAAACGCAATCTTCTCGCCCGTAAACCAGTAAAAACCTCTAAAGTTTTTTAAGTAATCAACAAAATTAGAATAATCTGAATTTGCACCATAATTTGAAAAAGGATTTGAAAGTATATTAGTAAAAGTAGAATTATTTATAGTAGCTTTTATTGATTCAAGAATCATCTTTTCAAGTTTTTCTAAACCATATTTTTCGATACTTTCTTTCATAAAATCTCTTTCAGCTGAACATAAAACAAACCATTGAAAAGAGTTATTTGTTTTATATAGGGTTATAATTCTTTCCTTTATGTAATTACCGACATCTTCTGGATTTTTTGTATATGCATGAATTGAAATAGAATCAAAAAGATTGATAAAAGAGTTTGCTTCGACTTGGTTAAACCATCCAAAATATGCTTCAAATTTAATATTATTTTTATTTGTAAGATCCTTTATCTTCTTTGATTCTTCAATAAAATAATTAAAGGCTTCTTCTCTATTTTTTTTCTTATACTTATAATAATTCCAGTATTCATATTCAATATGAAATCCACTGACATATTTCATCAATTCCTTATCTTCGCTTATCTGTTTAAAAAAATCAAAGTTATCTCCCGCAATATATATCTGAAGATCGTTAATCTCATTTTTTAGCCTTGCAAAAATCTTCGATGGCTCAAACTTAAGTTTTTTATGAAGTCCATAAAATGTAATACCGCTAACTTTATTATTTTTTAGAAATAATAGATACTTTTCAAAAGAATCTTCATTTGAAAAAGATTGAATTGTAAAATAGATCTTCCTTTCATAATTCATATCATTATTAAAATATTGATTTGCTCCTTTAAAATTAGAAGAAAAAATGGAATTAAGTTGATTTGTCCCTTCAAAATTAGAAAAAAAAGTGGAAATAAAAGGGGTTAAAAAAGAAAAGAAGAATAAAGAAAATATTAAAAATAAAAACAACTTAAATTTATTCATATCTTAACTCAATTTTTATCTTAATTTTATCTTTTAATTTTATTTCTTAATTTTATATCTTAATTTTATTCATATCTTAATGCGTCTATCGGATTCATTTCTGAAGCTTTTTTTGCGGGATAATATCCAAAAAAAACTCCAACTGCAAAAGAGACTATGAATCCTATTACTATAGAGTTTATAGAAATAATCATAGGTAAAGTTGAAACAAGTTTTAAAATAAATACAAGAAAAATTCCCAGAATTATTCCTATAATTCCGCCAAGCAAGCATAGAATAAGCGATTCTATTAAAAACTGCTGCTGAATATCCACCTTCCTTGCACCAATTGCCCTTCTTAGCCCAATCTCTTTTGTTCTTTCTACAACACTTACAAGCATTATGTTCATGATTCCAATTCCACCGACAAGTAAAGATATTCCTGCGACAATTGCTAAAAATAAAGTCAATGTCCTTGTAGTATTAAGTGATGCCTCTAAAACATCTGCCTGATTTGCAATCCTGAAGTTATTTTCTTCACCTTCGGCTAGTCTATGTGATGCTCTCATTATCTGTTCAAGCTCAGCTGCTGCCAGATCTATCTGTTGCTCACTTCTTGCTGAACATATTATCTGTTGAATATATCTAAATCTACTTAATCTATATATCAAAGTTGTATAAGGGACTATTATCAAGTCATCCTGATCCATACCAAATGAATTTGTCCCTTTTTCTTTTAATACACCGATGATTTTTAAGTTTACCTTATTTACCCTAATTTCTGACCCTATTGGATCTACTCCATCAAATAGTTCTTTAACCAAAGTTTTTCCTATAAGACAAACCTTGGATTTTGCTTTTTCTTCTGCTATCGTAAAATTTCTCCCACTATCTATTGGCCAATCTCTTATAGTAAGATAATCAGCACTTCCACCATATGCAATGGTATTCCAGTTACCACCTGAAGTTATGACCTGCACTCTATTTTGAACAACTGGAGATACTGCACTGATATATGTTGCCCTTTGTTTTATGGCAAAATAATCATCTTCGCTAATTCTTGTCCCTGAACTTGTTGAAAGCCTTGCACCAGAACTTGATGGCGGTGCGGGCATTACTGTTAAAAGATTATTTCCAAATGATGCTATCTGATCATGAACCTGTTTTGTTACTCCCTGTCCTATCGCCACCATTACTACAATTGCTGCAAGACCTATTATGATACCAAGCATTGTTAAAAATGTTCTTAATTTACTATGTAAAAGCGATTTTATAGAAAAATCTAAAAGTATTTGAAGCTTCAATTTTAAAACTCCCTTTTCTAATCTATATTTCCAATCTTCAATTTTATTTTTTAAGCTAAAATTTTATCTATTATTTTTAATTTTTTATTTTTAATTTTCCCTTATCTCTATAATTTTTCCATCTTTAAATTCAACGACCTTTTTTGCAAATGAAGCTATATCATGTTCATGTGTAACAAGAACTATCGTTTTTCCTTTATTATGAAGATTTGTAAAAATCTGCATTATTTCTACTGAAGTTTTTGAATCAAGATTTCCAGTTGGTTCATCTGCCAAAATTAGATCGGGATCATTTATCAATGCTCTTGCAATTGCAATTCTTTGCTGCTGTCCACCAGAAAGCTGATTTATCTTATGATAAAGCCTATCTTGAAGCCCGACCTCTTTAAGTAAAGAAATTGCTTTTTCCCTTATATACTTTCTTTTAATCCTGTAATTTTCATTTTTTTTATTTTTTTTATTAAAATCTTTCAAATAAAACAAAGGAAGTTCGACATTTTCAACTGCATTTAAAGTCTTTACAAGGTTAAAACTTTGAAATACAAAGCCAATATATTTAGACCTAATTTGAGATCTTTCATCATCATCCATATTTGCGACATTTATATTATTGAAAAAATATTGACCGGAAGTTGGTACATCTAAAGTTCCAAGTATATTCATAAATGTGCTTTTACCAGAACCAGAAGCCCCCATTATTGCTATGAAATCACCTTCAAAAATCTTTAAGTTTATTTTATCTAAAGCTAAAACAGCAGAATCACCACTTCCATATATTTTTGTTAGATTAACAACTTCTATTAAACATTTCGAATTTTCCATCTTTAACCTTTTGAAATAAAATTAAAATCTTATAGGTGGCATACCAAAATTGGAATTTTGATTGTTATTGCTTGTAATCAGACTTGATATTATCTTCATACCTTCAGTTAATCTATCTGAATATACCTCAATCATTTTTCCATCGCTATTACCAATCTTTACAGGTAGCGGATAAATTATCTTTTTTGTTTCATCGATAATCCAGATTATTTTTATATTGCTAGGATTTTTGCCCTGAAAGCTATTTGAATTTTGTCCATTATTTTGAAAAAATTTAGATTCTATGGAATAAGGACCTAAATTTTTCAATAATGCCATTCCTTTAAGAGCTATTGCAGTTTGTGGAACTAAAAATGCAACTTCTTTTGCCTCATTCAAAAACTCAATTGATGCTGTCATCCCTGGAAGAAGTTTATTATCGATATTTTTCGTCTCTATTATTACAGTGTAGGTAACAACATTCGAACTTTCGTTTGCATTTAATCTTATCTGTTTTACAAAGCCATTAAAAATCATATTGTCATATGCCAAAACCGTAAATGAAACCTTCTGCCCTTCTTTTATAAAACTAATATCAGATTCATCAACAGTCGCTGTAATCTTCAACCTTGATAAATCTGAACAGACAACAAATAAAGATTTCTGAGAAACATTTGTGCTTATATAATCACCTTCATCAACATTTCTTTCAAGAATAAAACCATCTATCGGAGATCTTAAAATGGTATTTTCAAGATTTGTTTCAGCTTTTTCCATAGAAACTTTAGCAGTTTCAACTGCTATCTGTGCAAGTTTATATGCATTTTCTGCATAACTGAAACTATTTAGGGCATTTTGAACTGTTTGATTACTTAAAATTATATTCTTTATCGCGGTTTTGATACTTAAACCAAGATCATTTTCTGCTTTTAAAAGATTTACCTTTGCATTTTCAAGCTCTTTTTCAAGTTGTTTTTTCTCAATGCTTTTAGAAGAACCAGCAATTAATGAATCAAGATCCAAAGATAAAGAAAAAGATATTGAAAATGATGGATCATTTGTATTAAAACTTCCATCTTTGAAAATGCCAGAATAAGATATGCCAAGTGAAGAGGATAAAGATGGGAAAAGCAAAGCTAAATAATATTTTAAATTTATCTGGCAATTAAGATATGAACTTAAAGCAGAAAGATAATTTAGATCATATTTTTTTGCCTCTTCAATTAAATTTGTTTCATTTAAGTTAATTTGTCCCAATTCATCTATCTTTATTTCATTATCATTAAAAATTTTAGTAAAATCTATATTTTCAATATCATTCTCTTCTTCTATCTTAAAATCATCCTTAAGATTTAAAAAGCTTTTTAATGTCAAATATGCTATATCTTTTTCATTTTCAGCATCCTTAAAAGATGTCTCAACCTTTGAAAATGTCAGCTTCAAAGAAAGAAAATCAAGCTCTGTAATTAGTCCAAGTTTATATTTTGCATCGTATTCAGCCAATCTTTTTTCATTTATCGTAACCATCTGTGAATATAGCTTATAACTTAATAGTTTGACAAGATATTGATAATAATATTGAAAAGCAAGATATTTTGTCTCAGCAATCTTTGATTGATAAATACTTTTTTTATACTGATAATTTATATATGCAATATCTTTAGCCTTTTGAAGAGCAAAACCATTGAAAATCGGTTTTGATATGCTTAAGTTTATGGATGAATTTATATTTTTTGTAGGATCAAATGGAACTGAGGTTGATGAATTTAAAGAAATAGATGAAAAATAAAGATTTGAAACAGCTTGATCATAATTTAATTTTGCAATTTTCATCTGATTTTCATAATTTTTAAGTTCAAGGTTGTTTGAAATAGCTAAAGAATAGATGCTTTTGTAATCTAAGGAGGTTTGAAAATTCCCTGAAAAAAAGATTAATATAAAAAAAATCATTAAAATTATAAAAAATTTCTTTTTCATCAATTTATCCCCAAAAAAAATTGATTTTTTATTTTTCCAAAACCTTAAAAAATATAATTATTTTAATTTTATATTCAATTTTCTTTTCAAATTAAATTTTTCATTGAATTTATTTTAATTTTTTACACAAATTAAAATTTTTTTATTTATTAAAATAAAGTATACTGGAAATTTCTCAATAGAAAAATAAAATGAATGTTTTGAAGAAATTATGAAGAAAGATTGAAATTAATGTGAATTAATTAATTAATCTATATTTAAAAAAATCTATGTTTAAAAATAAAGGGTATTTCAAGATAGAAATAATAATATAAAAATTCAGAAGAAAAGACATGGTATTAGAATATAACAAAAAGATGGCCCATGAAACTAAGAACTTCTAAATTCAGTATTTAAATAATGAATTTTGTCTACCATAAATGCAATCTTCAATAAAATACAAAATATCTTCTTTTTCTATAGTAAAAGGATTTATTAAAATAATCTTTTCAAGCCATATCAAAGGAAAAGTCTTTATCCTTTGAATGAAAATAGATTTTTCTACAATCTGTTTTTTATTGCATATTGACCAAATATGGTTCCAATTAAATGAAAAATTTTTTGCTATAACAAATAGATCAAAAAAATCCTTTTCCTCATCTCTATCGATAGTTGCACATATTTTATTGGCAAATATATTTTCGATATTATCTATTTTATATCCATTAATTATGTTACTTTTACCTTCTCTGTATGTTCTATCATTCACAAAATCAACTTGAAGTCCATTATCAATCATTATTCTTGCAAAATCTTTTACTTGTGCAATAATCTTTATTTCAATATTTTCATCATTTAATTTTTGTAAAATAATCTTAAGTTCATCATAATATATTTCATTTGCAGATGTAAAGAAATCTAAATCATTCGAAAATCTATATGGGAAATAGAATCTGTGGATAGCTGTACCACCTGTCAAATAAAAACTATTATGTAATGAAAAAACAAGATTTAAGATTTTATCTTGAATTTTGTAAATTTTATTAAAATTTTTTCCATTCATATTTAGATATTTTATTATTTTTTCCTAAAAGGCAATTTTCAAGTAAAAGCACTTTCTCGCTTTTTTTCGATTTTTCATCAAGATTCTCAAAAATTTTTAAAAGATCCTGCTTTGAAAAAAAAAGTAATGAATCGACTGGATCCAGCATATTAAATATTATTTTTTTTGCGATCTTAATCTTCTCTATCAATGGTCCATTTTTTATTGCATTTTCTAGGTATTTTTCATCGATATCATAATCCCAAAAAGATAAAGATATAATTTTTTTTAAAAGTTCTTCTTTGACCATAGTTTATTTTTTAATTTCCTGAAAAGTAAAAATTAAAACTGATATTTTATTACCTTCAATATGTATAGGGATTCTAACAATTGCACCTTTATAGTCAATATTAACTATTGAATACAAAAATCTTACTTTTCTTTCTCCAATTTTATAAATTTCTCTTTTAGATAAAAAATATTTACTCACAAAATCTTTCATCTTCTTTGTTACAGAATCTATTTCAGATTCATACATATTATTATTTAAAATATATTCTTTAAAAAGAATTGGATATGATGCAACTTCTGTTTTTATTGTTATCTCTTCTGCTAAAATTTCAAAATTGACTTTTGGTATAATAAGAAGTGAAAACATTATGGATTCTTGCTTTGTGATTAGAGCATCCCTATAAATAAATGGGTTCATCCCTTCAGAGGCGATATTTTTTATCATTGCATCTTTATCGACAAAACCACATTGAGCATAAGCATATTCATTTTCAATTATAAACTTTTGGTTAAGTCTTTCAACCCATGAACTCTTTGTAAAATTTGATGTTGTCTGACATGAAATAAATAGATAAAAAAAGGATATAAATAATAGAAAAAAGGTAATATATTTTTTCATATTTTTCCCTTTTTCTTTGATATTACAGATTTTAGCTAAATTTCAAGTATAAAAAAAGGAGAGCACAAAAAGTGCTCTCCATTTTTTATAAAGTATATAACTTTAGATTAGAAAATAGCTAAAAATAAAAGTTTTAAACCATAATCAGCAGTAGCTGGAGCTGGTGGGAGAACTAAATAGAAAGCAGGTGTGAAATAAAGTTTACCAAATGCGAAATCATAACCAAGTTCTGCACCGATAGTCATATCACTTGTAGTAAGATCCATTTCTAAAGCTGCTTTTACATAGATGCTTGTGTAATAAAAGCAAAGAGCTGCTTTTAATAAACCATCAGTATAAATACCTTCATGATAAATTGCAATATCTTCTGTTGGATATACAGCAACATTCCACAAAAGTTCCCAAGCTGATGTGCCGCCTTCTGGCATATTCATAGCAAAGTTTGCACCAATAGAAAGAATTTCAATAGGAGCAACATTTACTCCAGCCCAAATAGCTGTTGCAACATTCATATTATAATCCATACCAACTATGAAGTCTAACATATCAGCAATTGTTCCATTAACATATGCATGAATGTTTATATTTTCAGCACCTGTAGCCCAGCTTATATTTGAAGGAATAATAAAATGGATAGTAGCAGGACCTACTGGAATATGAATTCCAAAACCATTTGCACCATTTGAACCAGCGTCAAAAATGTTAGCTCCTGAATACATGAAAGTATAGAACATTTCAGGTTGAATTGTATCATAAACTGTGAACTTACCAACCTGTAACATCATAAAACCAAAATTGTATTGAACATACCATCTATCCCATGCAACAGCAGGGAAAGAGCCATCACCTTTACCAGCGCTTAATCTAAAATAAGCAACAAAATTTCCATTTTTATATTGAGCTGTAAATCTTGGAAGAATGTAAGAAAGTTGCATTCCATCACCATCTGTTGGAACATAGAAGAAGTTCCACTGAAAACCAGAATTAGGAATACTTACATACATCCAGTTAATATAAAGACCACCAAATTTCCACATTTCAAGTTTTGTAAGTCTTTTGTTAAGATCTTCAA
>DAOOKC010000058.1:0-10946 GCA_035385485.1 Exilispira sp. | reverse complement strand
TTTTTAATCTTGAAACAACTATAACAGATAAACCAAATTCTGTTAAACCATACCACTTTTCGGTAGAGCCAGTTTTTTTGAATTCTATAAATAAAATTGGTTTTACACATTATACAATCGCCAATAATCATAGCCTTGATTATGGGGAAGATGGATTTATTAAAACACTTTCCTTTATTGATAAAAATAGGGCAACGGGTTATATGGTAGATGGGCAGATATCTTATTTGTTATTTAGTATAAATGACATTAAAATTGCCTTTTTCTCATTTACAACATTATCAAACTATCCTGTTGGTAGTAAACTTAAAAATAAACCAGTTTATATTGAAAACTGCTTTGAAAATAAAGAATTAATAAATCTAATAGAAAAATTGGATAAGCAAGCCGATATTTTAATAGCAGGAATTCACTGGGGAAATGAATACCAGCTTATTCCAGATGAATCTCAAAAAAAGATTGCCCGATTTTTAATAGATAAAGGGGTTGATATAATTTGGGGTAGTCATCCTCATGTTATACAGCCTTTTGAAATATATAATGATAAATTGATATTATATTCCTGTGCAAATCTTATCTCGGGACAGGCATATAATATAGGCTCGAAAGAAGAAACAGATTTTCATCAAAATTATTTTTATACAAGAGCAGTTCCTATAATCAGAGTTTTTTTTGGTAAAGATAAAAAATTAGTTAGAATAGAGCTAATCCCATTTTTTCAACTAAACAATTTTTTTGTTCGTAGCAAAATGGAAAGTTATTTTACAACTTTAATACCTACAAAATATTTTGTAAATGATTCAGATAATCCATCTCAAAAGATATTTTTTAATTATTTTCAAAAGGATGAACTTTCAGAAATTTCGCAGGATGTACAAAATAAAGGGGAAAAATTATATTTTTTTGAATATATTAAAAATAATCTTTTAGATAAGAAAACTATTAAAAATATAATTTTAGCGAATAATATTTTGTATAATACTTTTTTTTATAATTATCTTGATAAAAATAATGAAAATGAAATTAAAAATTATGATAAGATTTTGCAAACCGAAGATTCATATATTTTTGAAAGATAAAATTAGTAAGATGAAAATTTAACAAAGATAAGTTTAAAGATTAAAAATTAAAAATAAGTTAAAATTAAACAAAAAAAGAAGTAAAAAATAGAATTAAATATGAATAATATTACTTATGATGTAATAATAATTGGGGCTGGTCCGGCAGGCGTTTTTTGTGCAATTTCATTAAAAGAAAAGAATAAAGATTTAAAAATTGCCATTTTTGAAAAGGGTAAGCCATTAACAAAACTTGTTCAAAGTGGTGGGGGAAGATGTAATCTTTCAAATAAAAAGGCTAATTTTAAAGATTGTCTTCCTTATTATCCAAGAGGTTCAAGATTTATATCTCATCTTTTTTATCAGTATGATGTAGAAAGTTTTTGCAGATGGCTTTATGAGAATAAAATAGAAATAAAAATTGAAAAAGAGGATAAAATATTTTTAAAAAGTGATGATTCAAAACAACTTGAATCTTTGTTTTTGCAAAAACTTGATTATTTCAATATTGAAATCATAAAAGCTGAATTTTGCGATTTTGATATATCTTCTGATGGATCTTACGATATATCTATTGAAAATAATGCAAAAGATGGGTTAAAAAATGAAAAATATTTTAAGGTTTTTGTAAAAGAAAAAATATTAAAAGATATAGAATTTGAGGACAAAGAAAAAAAAATTTATTTTTCAAAATTTCTCGTCATAGCATGTGGATCAAATAAAGCAGTCTTAGATATAATAAAAAACAAAGGAATAGATATAATCGAATTTGCTCCTTCCTTATATGGTTTTAAAATCAATGAGATTGCTGAATCTAACCTTGCTGGAGTTTCGGTTAACGATGTTTCGGGTTATCTTGAATTTCCTGAAAATATTGAAGATAAGAATTCTGATAAATTTAAAGAAGGTAAAAAAGTTGAAACCAAAAAAGAAAAAGCGATAAAAGTAAAACAAGATCTTCTTTTTACACATGAAGGATTGAGCGGACCTCTAATACTAAAGTTAAGCTCCTACAATGCTTTTGAACTTTCAAAAAATGATTTTAAAGCTATTTTGCATCTTGATTTTATTTCAGATAAAAACTTTGAAGAAGTTGAAAAAAAATTAAGTGAAATATGTCATAAAGGCGCTAAAATTATTAAGAATATATATAGTGAATTGAATATACCTATGAATTTATGGAAGTTTTTTCTTTTCAAATCCGATATTTCTTATGAAAAGATGGCGAATCAAATAACGAAAGAAGAGACTAAAAGATTGGTGCAATTATTAAAGAATTTTAAAATTAAAATCGATGGAAAATCTAACAATAAAGATGAATTTGTAAGTGCGGGTGGAGTAGATTTAAGTAAATTAGATAAAAATTGTATGTCAAAAAATATTAGTAACCTTTACTTTATAGGAGAAATATTAAACATAGATGGAATAACGGGTGGATATAATTTACAATCCTGCTGGACCACAGCTTATGTTTGTGCAGATTCTATTGCGAAATCTTTTTTTCAAAATCAGAAATAATAGTCTTTAAAGATGATCCATATATCTTTTCTGCATTTGTATAGGTCATATCTTTCAAAAGTTCATTGAATTTCTGATTTCCACCAGCTTCAAGTAAGTATTTAATAAATGCAGCAGAAATAGTAGGTTTAACATTATTTGGATAAGCATTCCAGTCTAACCATAAGTTTTTTATAGAAAAAGAAGATATATTTTGACTTTTAAGAAGGTCTTTAGTCTCTTTATATAAATCATTATTATATTTTTCAATATAGTATCCAAATCCCTCAAATATTAAAGGTGCAATGACAGGATCAATAGGGAAATATCTATTATATGCAACTATTTTAGCAACACTTCTTGCAATAGAATCCTTGAAATTTAAATGTGATAAAAGATAAACATAGTTTTCATAAGGGATATTTTCGCCTATAATGATTGGTCCAGTTTCCCAACTTTGCCATAAGAATATATTTATCCTCTTTCTATTTTCATAAGGAACAATAGTTTTAACTAATTGCAAAGCTTCTTCAGCATTTTTCAAAAAACTATTTACATCAGCACCAACTGAAGGTTGCATGAAGATTGAAAAATTGTTAGAAAAGACATTTTTCCAGTCTTCAAAAAATACAGAAAGTCCAAAAATAGAAAGTCTTTTTCTTGCAAAAGCAACAGAATCCTTTTCGATATTTAAGTCTACACAAAATTGAAGAACTCTTTTTGCCTCAATAGGTTGATTTGTCATATAAAAAGCGACACCCTGATATGCTAAACCCCATGATTTAATCTTTGTATAGTTAGGGTCATTTTTTATAGCCTTTTCAAGATATGGAATTGCGGTAACATATTGTTTTAAGTCTACATAGATTCGACCTATTATAAGGTTGATCTCGGGATGCTCGGGACTTTTAGATAAAAGGCTGATTGCAAGCCCTAAAGCCACATTAAGATCACCTTTATAATATAGTTCCCATATTGGTGGTATTTTTTCCTCAACAGATTGGTCTATGCTTTGCATAGAAATAAAAGAAAAAGCAAGTATAAGAATTATTAATATAATAGTGATAAATTTTTTCATATTATTACCTCAAACTTTAAGTTATGATAAGAAATCCTTTAAGAATATAATTCAAGTTTGATTCAAAGTCAAAATTAAAAAATTTATATATTTTTATATATTTTTATTTTCGAAATATAATTTGCTAAATATAATTTTTTAATATAATTTTTTTAATCTGATTAACCTACACTTACATAACAAAAGCAAAATTGGTTGAAAAAAAATAAAGAAAATCTAAGATAAGTTAAGAAAATAATTTTACAATATTATTTGAAGATAATTACTATCTTTTTTGCTTTTTTATTTTTCATAATTTTTTTTATTTTATTTAATTTTTTTTATTATGTATTCTACTATGCCGATGTAGCTCAGTGGTAGAGCATCTGATTCGTAATCAGCAGGTCAAGGGTTCAAATCCCTTCATCGGCTTTTTTATCTAAATTTTGATTAAAACTATTTTTTACTTTTACTTTATTGATTTTTATTCTAAAATCTTTCAATCAACTTTTATGATATTAATTTAGTATAAAAAATATTTGGGGGAAATGATGAATAGGGAAGAAAAGTATTTTTCACTTCTTAAAAAGCAATTTCCATCGATAGATTCAGCCATAACAGAAATTATAAATCTTGAAGCGATAAGAAACCTTCCTAAAGGAACAGAACATTTTATCTCAGATATTCATGGTGAATATAAGGCTTTTGATCATATATTAAGAACTGCATCTGGAGTGATAAGAAAAAAGGTAGAAGAAACTTTTGGGCAAAAACTTGGAAAGGAAGAGAAAGATGAAATTTCTATTTTAATCTCTTATCCTGAAGAAAAGCTCGAGATGTTAAAAGATAAGATTGATGATAAATATCTTATTGAAAAACTGGAACAACTTCTTGCAGTTTGCAGAGTGGTAACTTCGAAATATACAAGATCAAAGGTTAGAAAAGCTTTACCTGCTGATTTTGGGTATGTAATTGAAGAACTTTTACATGAGATGGAAGGAAACTTAAATAAAAAAGCATATCACAACAGCATTATAAAGACAATAATTCAAAAGAAAGAAGGACAGAGATTCATTATATCAATTGCCAAACTTATCCAAAAGATGGTGGTAGATAGAATCCATATTTTAGGAGATATTTTTGATAGAGGTCCTGGGGCAGATATTATACTGGATAATCTTATTAAATACCAGAATGTAGACTTTGTCTGGGGTAATCATGATATCTTGTGGCTAGGTGCTGCAAGTGGGAATCCCGCCTGTATCGCAAATTGTATCAGGATATCTTTAAGATATGCAAATCATGAGATGCTAAGAGAAGGTTATGGTATTGATATTTCTCCTTTAGCTTCTTTGGCTTATGAGAAATACTTTGATTGTTCAAGTAGTATTTTTGAACCTAAAATCTCTAAAGAAGAGATTTCTGCTAAAGAATATAAGCTTATGACAGCAATGCATAAGGCTATTACCATTATTCAGTTAAAACTTGAGGCTCAGATTATAAAAAGAAATCCCGAATTTGATATGGATGATAGGACAATACTTGACAATATTGATTATAAAAATGGCATTTACTTACAAAAGAATATTGATAAAAATTGGGATGAAAAAAATCAGTATAAACTTCTTGATGATAAATTTCCAACAATAAATCCTAATAATCCATTTGAACTTGATGAAGACGAGCTCTTTGTGATTAAAAACTTAACAACATCCTTTTTGAATAGCGAAAAACTTCAAAAACATGCAAACTTTTTAATGGAAAAAGGAAGAATGTATTTAATTTATAATGGAAATTTATTATTTCATGGTTGCATTCCTCTTGATGAAAATGGTGAATTCAAGCAATTTACATTTGAAAATAATAAAATGTCGGGCAGACAGCTTTTAGATTATTTTGAAAAAAAGGTAAGAGATGCCTTTTATTCAAAACATAATGGTGTAAATAATTTGCTTATAGAAGAAGACTTAAAAGCTCAAAATAGCTTTAAAATACAAAGAAATAAATATGAAAATGATATTTTCTGGTATTTATGGAGTGGCAAGGATTCGCCTTTGTTTGGTAAGAAAAAGATGGCAACATTTGAAAGGTATTTTATTGAGGAAAAAGATGCACATGAAGAACCGAAAAATCATTATTATTCTTTCAGAGATAAAGTAGAAATAGCAGATAAAATACTTAGAGAATTTTCAATAGAAGATGGAATTATTGTAAATGGCCATGTGCCAGTTAAAGTCAAAAAAGGTGAAAATCCAATAAAGGCAGATGGAAAACTTCTTGTAATAGATGGCGGTATGGCTAAGGCATATCAAAAAGAAACAGGGATTGCGGGATATACACTGATATATAGTTCAAACCATCTTTTACTTGCACAGCATTCTCCTCTTATAGATGAAAAAGAGATAATAAAAAATAATTTTGATCTTGTCCCTAACCTGATAACTGTCAAAGAGTTTAAAACACCAATACTTATAAAAGATACAGATATAGGAAAAGAACTTCAGATGCAGATCTTGGCTCTTGAAGATTTGATAGATTATTACAAAAAGAGTGCAAGGCTGTAAAATTTTTATTCATCAACTTTATTTTTGACTGATATATTTAAAGATTATTAAAAATAAAAATCAATGGTTAGAAATCCATTAAATTTAATGTATAATTATAAAAGATTTTCATCTGGTTTTTAATGGAAGGTTTTAAAAACAATAAAAGGACATTTAAGGAAAGGTAATATGGCTAAAGCAATAAAAGTAGTCAGCGGGCATATCGAAGAATATTAAAAAATTAAAAAATAAAATATTTAATGATAAAAAATTCAATAAAAAATATCTTTATAAAGAAAATCAATTTTATAAAAAGAGGATGGATTTTATGATTAGAAATCAATGGTATGCAATTTTGGAATCCAAAGAAGTGAAAAAAGGTAAAATGATTGGAGTAACAAGGCTTGGAGAAAAACTTGTTATATGGAGGGATAAAGATAATAATTTACATTGTATAAAGGATAAATGCGCTCATAGAGGTGCGCAACTGTCTTTCGGTAAACTATGTAAAGATTATGAAGCTGTAAAATGCCCTTTTCATGGATTTTAAAATGTTATAAATGGTAAATGCAGACTTATTCCAGCTAATGGGAAAAGTTCGCAAATTCCTAAAAATTTCAAAGTCGATAGTTATCCTGTTCGAGAAATCCATAAAATGATATTTATTTTCTGGGGTGATAAAAATAAAATTGTAGATGATTTGCCAGAGTTTGATGATTTAAATGTTTACCAATTTTCTTCAATTACATTCAAAGATGTTTGGCCAGTCCACTATTCAAGGGCAATTGAAAATCAACTCGATTTAGTACATGTCCCTTTTGTGCATTATAATACCATTGGAAGGGGAAATAGAACTTTAGTAAATGGACCTGTTCAGGTTATAGATAAGAATAAGATTTCATATTGGGTTTATAATGAAAAAGATGTTGGACAAATCCCAAAAAAGGCAGGAGATTTGCCTATCATAACATATAGAAGAATAAGGGATTAGTTGATAGAGAAAAATTCAATTTGAACTATTTTATCAATAAGTTAAAATATTAATACAATATCACTATAATTATAGACATAAAGAGAATGTTTTTATAAAGGTGTTATGAAAAATAAAGTTAACAGAAAAAAGAATTTATCATTAAAAGAAGAGATATTTCTTTTAACAATTACCTTAACTATATTTATTCTTCTAATATTTGGAATTTATTTTTCTTATTATTATTATAAATTTAATATTCAAAAGGTTTATGATATCATAAGGCAAACTAATATAAATTCGACTGAAATCATAGGTAATTTTTTTAAAAATACATGTGATTATATTATGTTTTTGAAAGATAGTGACGAAGTAGTTGATGCTTATTATAGTGAGAAAGAATCGAAAAAAGTCCTGAAAATTCTTAAAAATATTCAAATTAATAATCAATATTTTACCTATATTTATATAGGTTATAAAAATAACAAAATGTTAATAAATGATTGGACACCTCCTGAAGGTTTTGATTTGACAAAAAGGCCCTGGTATATTGCTGCAAAAGAAAATGCATATAATTTGACTATAGGTTTGCCTTATAGAGAGATAAAAACAAAAGAATGGTTGTTAAGCCAATCTATAGCCTTAAAAGGTAAAAATGATGAATTTATAGGTGTACTTTCTTTAGATTGTAATATAAATAATCTATTCAATCTTTTTAATCAAAATAAGATATATAAAACCCAGAGGACATACGTCATAAATAAAGATGGAATGGTTTTAATACATCCAAATGAAGTATATATAGGGAAAACATATGATTATGTTATAGATAAAATCAAAGATAATTCAGGATATATTAATTATACTATTCTTGATGAAAATAGGAATGTTGTAGCTTTCTATAATAAAATTGGAACTACGGGTTGGTATATTGTAACTGCTATAGATAAAAAAGAAATTTATACTCCTATATGGCGGAATTTAATAATTAATTTTTTGATTATTATTATTTTATCAATAAGTGTTGCAATTGTTTTAAGATATATTTTAACAATAAGATTTTTTTCGCCAATCTTCCAGATAAATGAAAGAATAAATAATATTCTTATTGGTAAAGAGATAGATAAAAAACCTCTTAAATATGCAAACAAAGAGCTAATAGAACTTATACATAATCTTGAACAAATGACTGATAACTCTTTTAAAAGAAAAAATATTGAACTTGAAGCTATAATGGAATCATCAGGAAGAGGAATTCTCGTAATAAACAAAGCAAAAGAAATAATATACAGAAATTCTATCTTAAAAGAATTATTTAAAACTTATGATGGTTCTTTTTCAATTGATTCAATTAAAAACTTTAAAGATATTGGCGATTTTATTTCACATATAATTAAAGAACCTGATAAATTTATCAAAAAACTTAATTTAATAATGCTAAAAGATGATTTTTCTCAAAAAGAAGCGATCGATACTTTTGAACTAATTGATGGAAGAATTCTGGAAATGTACTTTTCTTTATTATTTTATAATGACGAAAATATAGGCTATCTTTTTGCCTTTAACGATATTACCGAAAAGAAAAAAATTGAAAAAGAATTGATTTTAGCAAAAGAGAAAGCCGAATCGGCTTCTAAAGCAAAATCTCAATTTCTGGCCAATATGAGCCATGAAATAAGAACTCCACTAAATGGAATAATAGGTTTTTCTGAACTTCTTTTGAACACTCCATTAAATGAAGTACAGTTAAATTATTTGAACAATATTAAAAACAGTGGAGAAGCTTTATTGGATGTAATTACTGATATTCTTGATTTTTCTAAAATAGAAGCTCAAAAATTGGAACTCGAATTTATCATGTCAGACCTGATAGAGATTCTTGAAAATTCCATAGATATAATAAAATTTAGTGCAGCAAAAAAGAATTTAGAGGTAATATTAAACATTCCACCAAATCTACCAAAATATGCATTAATAGATCCTGTAAGAATTAAACAGGTAATTATAAATTTACTTGGAAATGCTGTTAAATTTACAAATCAAGGAGAAATAGAGCTTAAAGTAACTTTTGAAAAAAAAGATGATAAAATCGGAATATTTAGTTTTTCTGTAAGAGATACAGGTATTGGTATCAAAGATGAACAAAGAAAAAATCTTTTTAAAGCTTTTTCACAGGCGGATAGTTCAACTACAAGAAAGTATGGAGGAACAGGTCTTGGGCTTGTAATTTCAAAAAAAATTCTTGAAAAAATGAATTCTACACTAGATTTTACAAGTGAATATGGAAAAGGTACAACATTTTTTTTTACAATAGAAACAGAATTTAAATATGGTGAAAAGATTCATATTGAACCAAAGAATATAAATGATGTTTTAGTTATAGATGATAATGAAAAAAATAGAATTATTCTTAAAGATACACTTAATCATTACGGTATAAAGGTAGAGGCAGTAGAAAACGGGATAAAAGCTATAGATATGATTAAAAATGGCTATAAACCCGATATCGCTATTGTTGACTATAATATGCCTGAGATGAATGGACTTGATACTATTAAAGGCATAAGAAGTTATCTTAAAGATAAAGATCTTCCCATCATTTTATTGCATAGTACTATTAAAAATTTGAGTTTGGAAAAGGATTATAAAAATCTTGGTATTAAATTTAATATATTAAAACCTATTAAAACTAAAGAATTGTTAGAATTATTTAAAAAATGCTTTATTGATGATTTTAACTATCAAGATCTTCAGAAAAAGGAAGATGAAGAAAATTTACTATCAGACTTAAAGTTAAATATTTTAATAGTTGAAGATGTGGAGATTAATCAGGTTCTAATAGAGACTTTATTAAGACAGTATATGCCTTATTCAAATATATTTAAGGCTGAGAATGGGAAAAAAGCTATTGAAATCGCTAAAACACAAAATTTAGACCTTATATTTATGGATATACATATGGAAGAAATGGATGGATTTGATTCGACAAAGATAATCAGGGAATATGAAAATAAGAATAATATTAATAATTCTATAATAGTTGCTTTAAGTGCTTCAAATATAAAAGAAGAGATAGAACAGGCATATCAGGTTGGAGTTGACGAATATTTACTTAAACCTTTCAAACAGGAAGATATTATTAAAATAATAAAAAAATATTTTATCAAATCTAATAAGACATATTCAAAAAGTATGGATTTGGAAAATAAAGAAAAAGATAAAAGTTTAGAAATAGATAATCAAGAAAAATCTAAAGGTAATGGAAAAAATAAAAGTTTAAGCATAGAAAATCAAGAAAAATCTGAAATTTCTGAAAAAGCTGAATATTATATTGATGAAGAAAAGTTAAATATATTAGTAAAAGAGGGAGTTGATGTAAATGGTGGAATAAAAAATTTTCTTAATAGAAAGGAATTGTATTATAAATTTGTTTTTAAAAGTATTAAAGATATAGAAGATTATTTAATTCAACTGGAAAAAGCGATTAAAGAAAAGAATTTAAAAGAATGTGAGCTTATTTCTCATTCATTAAAAGGCTTATCAAGAACTATAGCTTTTAATAATATTGGTGATCTATCTGAAAAGCTTGAGACCTGTTTTAAGGAAAATAAATTAGATTATATAGATTCTTTATTTTCAAAAATTAAAGATTCAAATTCTGTTGAAGAAGTAATGATTTTTTTTAAAGTAGGCGTAAGTAATTATTGGCTATCACATTATCAATTTAGTACAAAATCAAAACTTTCAAATAAAAATTTAGGGCAGTCAACTATTCAAACTATCATGATAAACACAGTCATTCCAACTTTGTTTTCGTATGG
>DAOOKC010000057.1:0-11095 GCA_035385485.1 Exilispira sp. | reverse complement strand
AAAGCATCCATAAGATAAACAAAAACTACTGAAGCCTGACCAAAAAATTGAATAATTCCATTTGATGTCCCTTCTGGAGTCGGCCTTGTAATCTCTGCTGCATATTGCATTCCTATCGGGCTTGCACTTACAAGAAAAAATCCCATAAAAAATCCACTCAAATATAGTAAGTATTCATTTTTAGCATATGTTAACCCCAAAAGACCTGGAAAACATAGAACAAAACCAAGAAAGATAAAAAAAACCCTTTTTTTCTTTTTATCAGATAAAACGGGCATAATTAACGCACCTAAAATTCCTCCTACAAGTATCAAAGCACCTAATGTTCCTGCATGAATTGGAGTAAAACCCCTTGGTCGAATTATATTTTCAATCCATGTTAAAATACCATTGAAGATACCCATACCTATAAATGAAATCAATAAATAGATTAAAAACGATTTGACTTTAAAGGCATGTTTCAATCCATCAAGCATAAGTGCTCTAACCTGTTCACCTTCTTTGCATGGCGGTGTTGGTGGCTTTTCCTTAGCAAATATTATGAAAATTAATGCTGAAATAAAGGCAAAAACTCCATAGATTAACTGAACCATTGGAATTGAATATTTTTCTATTAAAATTGGTGTAAGTGCCATTCCAGCAGCAGTTCCAAGTAAATTTGAAAGTGTGACTAAACCAACAGCAGTTGCAGATTCCTCCATTGAAAACCATAAGGCAGCAACCTTTGTCCATGAATTTAGCAAAAATGGCTGGGATATTGCCAAAAAAATCGTACTAATAAGGACCAGATTAAAATTCTTACCCGCTATTCCCCTAATTAATCCAAATATACCCATCAATATTACACCAATACTAACAGATTTTTTAAATCCAATAGTATCTATCGCCCAGGAAACAGGTAAAGACAATGGTAAAAAAGCAATCATAAAAAGCATTGCTAAAAGACCTATTTTTAAATCATTGACATTGTAAAATTTTGCAGCTGGACCTGAAATTGGTGCATAACTTATCCATAATATCTGAATTGCTATATTCACAAGCATAAAAGAAGCTAATACTACCCATCTATACCCATAAAGCTTATAACCTTTTTCTTCCATATTTTCTCCTTTTTTAATTTTTTCAAAACTTAAAGGCTATATTAAAAATCTTACAAAAACTTATAGTTATAAATATTTTATTCTAGCTATTTATTCTGGTATAATATCCTTTCATTCTCTTATAAATTTCCTTAAATTGGTCAAATAACTTATCATATATTTTTTTAATATCAGATTTAGGTTCATATATTTTTTTATATTTTATAAGTGAAGGAATATCTGAAAATGATAGTTTTCCTAAACCAACTGAAGCAATCCACGCTGCTCCTCTCATATTTGCAAGTATAGGATCTTCAACCTGATATATTTTAACGCCCAAAACATCTGCAAAAATTTGACACCAGGTATCTGATTGAGCACCTCCTCCAACTATATTTATCTTTTGAGTTTTCTTTTTCATAAATTTTTCTATTGGTCCTAATAACCATCTAGTGTTAAGAGCGACTCCTTCAAAAAACGCTCTAATAATATCTTCTCTATTATTTTTAAGTGAAATATTGTATAATCCAGCCCTAATAAAACGATTGTCAACAGGTGCCCTTTCACCCCAGATCCAGGGAGTATATATTATACCATTTGAACCAGCTGGAACTCTTTGTGCTATCTGATCTAAAACTTTATAAATATCTGGTTTTTGAGCTTCTAATAGCAATTCATCTTTATGATAAAGAATATTGTCCTTTAAGAAAACAAGATTACCGCCTGCAGTGGCTTGAAGACCAATTAATAGATATTTTGAGGGTATTGCACAAGGAACTGAAGCCATTGAATGAATTATATCTGTTTTTTTATATGGAAGATGAGCTGCTAACCAGGAAGAAGTGCCAAGATAAAGATGCAAATCATAGTCTTCAACAGCAGCCGAACCTATAGCTGCAGCTGTTGTATCTATAGAACCTGCGACAACTTTTACTTTATCACTTAATCCTAAATCCTTAGCAATATCTGGCTTTAGATTCCCTATTACATCGATAGGAGCTACAATCTGTGGAAATTTATCGATATCAATACCTGATCTTTTCAATAGAATTGGTGAATACTCTATTTTTTCAGGATTTCGATTATCTGTCACCCATGATGTTAATATTGAATCATAAGTTGTAACAAATCTTCCTGTTAATTTCATGTTAAAATAATCTATTACATTTAAAAATTTATAAGTCTTTTTGTAAATTTCTGGCAAATAATCCTTTATATAAAGCATATGGCCTGCCGGATCTTTTCCGGTTAGAGAAGGCATACCTCCTGTTAATCTTATCCAACGAATTACTTGAGAAATACTCACTCCTTCATAGTTTATAAGACCTTTAAATTGCTTTTTTAAAGATCTGGCTCCTCTCATATCCATCCATAAAATACAATTATGAAGAGGTTCTCCATTCTCATCAACTGCTATTGTTCCTTCTCCCTGAGTTGAACAACATACTGCAGCAATTTCTTTAGCGTATGCTGGATATCTTTTAATTAATCTTTTTGATGTATTTAAAAAAGCATCCCACCACTGTTGGGGCGATTGTTCTGCCCCTCCTCCATCGAAAAGATATAAATCAATAGGTTCTTGCTCCCATCCAATTATCTCTCCATTAATCTTGACAAGTCCGACCTTTATCCCTGATGTACCAAGATCGACTGAAAGTATTATTTCCATATTATTTCCTTTAGACTTAATAATTTTTGTAAATTCTAAATTTCTACATATTGAAAGACTGAATCAAATCTTTTCAAAGCTTCATCAATAATTTCATCAGTATCTGCCATACTTGTATATAATCTACTTCCTGCAAGTGTCACTATTCCGTTTGCCATATATGCAGCACCCATCTGTTCGATCATATGCTTTCTTGGTTTTAATTCTTTTAATAACTTAAAAATATTTCTTGTATCCAATATCATTACAGCAGAAGTTTCGAGATGAACAATAGAACCTGTATTATAAACTACAAAAGGAAGATTATATTTTTCCATTATCTTTTTCAATCCATCAGCCAATCTATCACCTGCTTTTCCAGCTATTACTGGAGCATTTGTTCTTTCCATTTCAAGTAAAGCATAATATCCCGCGACACAGGATAAAGGATTTGCAGATAATGTTCCTCCAACATATGCTCTTTCTCCTGTTCCTCCAAGACCTGAAGAAAAACACATCATAACATCTTTTCTTCCACCAACTGCTCCAGCCATAGGATAACCACCTGTTATGCATTTCCCAAAAACAGTTAAATCTGGTTTTACACCGAAATATCCTTGAGCACATCCCATACCAACTCTAAATCCACTTACTACTTCATCAAAAATCAAAAGAGACCCAAACTCATCGCATAATTCTCTAACCTTTTTATTGAAGTCAAATGGAACAGGTCTGGTACCACTTTCTGGTCCTAAAGGTTCAACTATAACTGCTGCAGTTCCTCCCGATAGTCTATTTAAAATAAGTTTTCTTCTTAACTCTGAAATAGCATTTGGAAAAATTTCCATAGTGTTTGCTGTAGCACCTTTAGGAATACCTTTGGATTCAAATCTCTTAGTCCCCGGAATATGAAGTGAATAAACCATAGAATCACTCCAACCATGATATGCTCCACCTACCTTTATCACCTTTTTTTTCTTTGTGAAAGCTCTTGCTGCTCTGATAGCTGCCATAACAGCTTCCGTACCAGAAGCAAACATTCGAAACATCTCACATGATGGAACATATCTATTTACAAGCTCAGCAAGTTTAAGCTCGTATTCATGAAATAAACCAGTAACAGGTCCGCAATTTTTTATTATATCAATGACTTTTTCTCTTACATATGGATAGTTACTTCCTAAAACTGTTGGACCACCTGCTTGAAGAAAATCTATGTATTTATTATCATCAATATCATACATATATGGACCATCTACTTTTTTTATAGCTATAGGGAAAGGATAATTAAAGGCTAGATTATGTTGAACTCCTCCTGGAATATAACTTTTAGCTTTTTCATGTAATTGCTTAGAGTTTACACATTTTTCATCAAAGTACTTTAAATATTCTTCCATTTTTTCTTTTTTGATTTTTCGTAATGGTTGATTTACAAGATTATAAAGTTTCTTATAGACATCATCTACATCGGGATATTTTGAAATACCATATTCCATCTTTTCCTCCTATTTTTTATTTATTTAACTATCAATACTTCATAGTTTTATCTTATTTAATAATTTCTATTATCTGACTATACCAAATTTTTTTTGATCTTCCCTTAATTTATGAAAAGCGACTTCTCGAACTATGGGCGGAATTTTTGTTATTTTCCTTTCTGTACATAATGCCAAAAGGTAAGTAAGAGCACATTTTTCTACAATTTCAATATTATCAATTGCTCTTTCCACCGAATTTCCAAAGCATATCACACCATGATTTTTTAATATATAAGCATTATGATTATTTTTAATAAATTTAGAAATATTTTTCTCCAAAAAAACAGTTCCTGAAGGCGCATATGGAATTATCTGAATACTTTTCCCAAGGAATCTGACCTGTTCATCATATAAAGCAGGTATTGGTGTGTCGATGATTGCAAGAGTACTTGCATAAACCTGATGGGTATGTATTATTGCTTTTACATCTTTTCTTTTATTGTAAACGACACAGTGCATTGCTGATTCAATTGATGGTTTTCGATCACCTTCAATTTTATTCATTTTTAGATCTAAAACGCAAATATCTTCTGGTTTCATCAATAAGTAATCATAGTTTGAAGGAGTTATTACAAAAGCCTTCTCATTTTTTGTTTTCATAGATAGATTTCCGCCTGTTGCAAGTAAATAACCTTTAGATACTAAATGTTTTGCTGTTTCTATTAATATCTTTTTTTCTTCATCATATATACCCATAATTTACCCCTTTACTATTTTTACAATCTTTACACTGTAAAGATTGTAAATCTAATCTTGACAATGTCAAGATTTTTTATAAAATTTTTTTGAAATGAGAGAAAAAAAATATCATCATGGTGATTTAAAAAATGCTTTAATTAAAGCTGGTATTGAAATTCTTTCTCAAGAAGGAATTTCAGCTTTATCTTTAAGAAAGGTAGCAACAAAAGCTGGAGTAAGTCATGCTGCACCTTATTCACATTTCAAAGACAAACAGGATCTTATTGCATCAATTTCTTCAGAAGGTTTTAATAGAATATATGAAAAATTAATTTCAAGAATAAAAGATATTTCAGATGATTATCCAGAAATTAAATTAAAAGAAGCTGCTTTGGCATATCTTGAATTTGCTCTTACAGATTCTGATCATTTCAGAATTACATTTTCTGGTATTATCGAAAAGGATAAAGAAAAATACCCGGAATACATAAAATCATCTTTAAGATGTTTTACTTTAGTTAAAAATTTAGTAGAAGAATGCCAGCAAAAGGGAATATTAGAAAAATGTCCATTAGATGAAATGACTGTAGCGATATGGAGTTTAGTTCATGGCTTCGTATCTTTATTGATAGATAGAGAATTTTCTCATAATCTTTTTGAAAAAGAGACTCAGCAAGAATTACTCATAAAACTATTAAATAAAATTACATTAAAAGAAATAAAATAGGTAAATATAAAATTTTCTTTAATATTAATGATTTTAATAAATATCAACAAAAAATTAATTTATAATAAAAAAATATTAAATTTCTATCAATAGATAAAATTATTTTTCATAATTTTCATCATCGTAATTTTTAAAAAAGTTATTGAAAAATTATGAATAGTTTCTAAGGTTTTTTCTAAATTTTTGTAAAATAATGAAGGATCTTTTAAAAATTCGGGATGGGCCTGGAAAAAATATTTTATATATTCATTTAATAAAATATCTTTTTTGTTTTCATAAAATTTAGAGTATTTACTATAATAGAAGATTTGAGCACAAATATATTTTGAAATATTGTAATAATAGTAAAATATATTATCAGATTTTATTTGATCTATAAGTTTTAGATTTTGATTTTCATACCCATAATATTTTAGAAGATTATTATAATGGGAATTTTTATTTATAATAATTTTATTGGATAAGAAATCTGCTAAAAGCTCCTTTTTAACTCTTTTCTTTAATTCAATTGAATAATTATAATCATAAAAAAATAAAAAGATTGTAGAATATCTTTTAGCCAATACAAAATCAAAATAATCATTTTGATATTTATTAATGGAAATAAGAATTCTATTTTGATAGGGTATAAAATATAAAGAATCAAGACCCAAAATAAAAGAGATTTCAAATTTAATATTAAAACTTTTGCTGTAGTTTTTATCTATATCTATTAATAGATATTTTGACGGGATCTGCATTATTTCAATATATTTTTGGAAATTTGTCTTTATAATATTTTTGATATTTTCAATCTCCTGTTCGCTATAATTTACACTTAGTAAAGATTTTTTTAAACTTTTAAGATCAAGGATGTCTAATTTCTGATTTCTTTTAATATATATTAGATAATTTAATATAAAAACCGATTCGTAGAAATTATCTGGAAATTTATACCTAACATTAACATTACCCGATGCAATAAATTGTGTGTCTTTTATACTTATATACTTAAATTCGGGTTTATTCAAATTCATATTTATTAAATTTACAAATATAGATAAATATTGAACATAAGTATTAAAAAATCCATTATAATATTCAAAATTATCATCTATATTAATTTTTTCTATCTCAAAATTAAATTCATTTTTAACGAATTTCCTGTATTCATCATACAAATAATTTATTTTTTCTTTATTTTCATCATAAAAGTCTTTAATCATGCCATAATATTTTGTTGATAAAAAGCATTGTATTGAACCAGGATGAAAAAATAGAAAGTATAATATGACATCCATATCGTCTATCTTTTTATCAAAGCCATTATATTCGACATTAACATTTATAATATTTTCTTCAGACTGAATAAAAGAAAGGGATATAAGACTTATAAAAAAAAGAAAAAGAAATAAATATTTTTTGATAAAAATTTTCTCTTTTTTACCTTTCATATATTTTTCCTTTTTTTCAATAAAAATTTATTTTCAATAAAATTTATTTTCTCCAATTTTCAAAAATTTCTAATATTCCGTTTTGATAATATCTTTTAAACAATTCATCTATTGTATTTGTTTCATTCATATAAATACTTGAGATAAAATTTCTAAAATTTTCAAATCCATTTAAGTTTATTAGATATAACAAAAAATCGAAAAAATATTGTCTTACTTCAACTTTTTTATTATATTTGTCTATAATAATAGAGACATCTTTCTTTTCTATATCAATTTCATTTTCTTTATATTTATTCTGCAAAATATTTATGACTTTTGATTCATCTAATCTATAATTATTAAAATCCTGTATATCAAAACAATACTCTTCAAAATAATCTGAAAATAAATTTGCAAAAGCTTCATTTAAAAATGTAATAAATGAATAAAAATAATATTTGGAGCATAATATAGACCTGTAAAATCATATTTACTAAAATATTCTTTCATGACCTGAAAGATTGGTTTATCTATCACTATTGTTATGAATGTTATCCCTAAACCTGGATCGAACTTAAAGTTATTATTTGCAACCAAAATATCGTAAAAGACATATTTAATTATGGGATCATAATTATTAAATGTATTATCAGTGTTTTTAAATAAAACTATCCTTAAATCATTATCTCTAATTTTATCTTTTGTGATATTATTTATCTTTAAAAATGGATCTATTTCATTATAATAACTATCAAGTAGATTTACCATAAAACCAATATTTATGCTTTTTTCAAAAATGATTCTGTTCATCTTGTTAAGATAAATATTAAAATTTGAATTTTTTGATGTTATTAAAGAATTCTCAAAAATCTTGATTCTATCAGTATTAGCATTTGTCTCAAAAGTCTTACACGAAAAAAGCAATGAAGATAAGATTAATAAAAGGATGAAAGTTATAACCAATCTTAATTTTACACTTTTTTCAGGCATAACTAATGCTCCATTTTCTATTAATCATAATCTTTAGAATAATTATCTTTATTTAATATTAGAACTTAATTTTTAATATTTTTACATATTTTTTTAATAAATCAATACAGCTTTTTTAGATTGCGTAGCAAAAAATGAAACTTTACACATAAATCATAAATTGATAGTTAAACTAATGATATAAAAATATTCCATCTTTAGTTTTTTTTGTTTATTATAATTTTAGTTTTTCGATAATTTCAATATCATCAGTAAAATAAGTTTTACCATTTTCTATAATCAACAATTTATTACAATGCTTATACAAAGACAGATCATGAGAAATTATAATTATAATTTTGTTTTTATATTCTTTTATTAAATCTACAATAATTTTTTCAGAATCTTTTTTATCAATTGAATTAGTTATTTCATCTAATATAATTAAATCACAATCTTCAAGAAAAGCTCTAGCAATTGCTATTTTTTGTTTATCTCCCCCAGATAAATTTGCTCCATTTTCTAAGATAATTTCATTTTGCATTTTCTCTGTTTCTAAAAATTTATTGAAATAAACTTTATCTTTTAATTTGTTAAGTTTTTCGTCAGAAAAATCAATATCAAAAAAGAAATTCTCTAAAATACTAGTTTGAAAAATTGGAATATTTTGAGAAAAATATGATATTTTTGAGCGGAGAGATTTCAAATTATATCTTTCAATAGGTTTATCATTAATATAAATTTGACCAAAATCATAAAATCTTAGTAGGGATTTGGCAATAGTAGATTTTCCACAACCAGATTTACCTATTATTCCTAAAATATCATTTTTCTTAATAATTAAATTACAATTACTCAAAATTTCTTTATCCCCAAATGAAATTTTATCAATGTTCATTTGAATTTTTTGTATCTCATTTATATTTTCTTCCCCTTCACTTTCGGTATTTGCTATTAATTCTTCTTTTATAAATTTATCTATCCCTTCCATATCTCTAAAATTTATATTTGTTTTTACTATAGAATTAATTGAAGAAAAATATAATCCTGAAATTAAATTAAGAAAAACATAATTTGATATTTCTATTTTATTATTTAGCAATAAGAAAGCCGCAAAAATATAAATAGAATTTTGAATAATTCCTACAAAAAACTCCGAAATAATACCAAGTAAACCTGCTAAAAAATTTACTTTTGAATTTTCTGAATGTATTTGCTTTATATTTTTTCTTATCTTTGATACAATTTTATCAGTATCAGGTAATTGCTTTAAGTAATCCACATTAGATAAGAAATTTACTATTACCATATAATTTTTTGCACACAATTTTTGCAAATTTATACATAAATTGCTCAATTTTTTATTTATTCTCTTATAAAAAATAATTTGAATTGGAGGTAAAATAATAAATAAAAATGTAATTATTTTATTAATTTTATAAACCAAAAAAATTGATATTATCAAAATTAATATATTAATTATCAAAGAAGAAATTGATTCAGAAAAAAAATCATATAGCTTACTAACACTACTTTCTATTCTATTTACTAAATATGTTGGTTCCAGTTTAATTAAAATAGAATATTTGATTTACAACATTATTTTAATCATTTTTTCCATTTCATTAGAATGAAAAATTATATAAAATACTTTTTGAGTATAAATATATATAAATTTAATAAAGTACATTCCAAAATATGAAATAAATAATAAAAATATTTTATTTTTAGTTAAAATTGCAGATACTTTTAAATCTATAAGTTTTTTAAATGTAAAAGGAATTAGAAAAGAAACAAAAGATATAATAATTGATAAAATAATTAAAAATAAAATTTCTAAAAAATATTTTTTTAAAATTACTATCTTATCATATTTGATCATTGTTTTTCCTTATTTATATCATAGTAAATAAAATAACTATAATCACATGCTTTTAGCAATTGAATTAAAATTGGTTTTATATAATCTTTGAACAGCATCATTATAAAGAACATTACACCATTCTTTAGAAAATACATTAAATTTATTAAAAAGCCTATAGATAATCGCTGGACATCGACCTCCACAAAGAAAATTAAAATGACATTTTTTACATACTGGCAATTTTAAAACATTGATATTAGTAAAATACTTTCTTATTTTTGATTTAATAATTTCGTTAACATAATTTTTTTCCAAAATATTTGTTATTTTTAAATTTTTTATCATTAAACTTTGACTGGGGTAGACATCTCCATTACAATCTACTACTATTATGTTATTACATGCTCCACACAAAATCACAGAATTATCAAATTCATCTTTATCATAAAAGCTTTGTGAAATTTTATTTATATCTGGAATATTAATAAAATCATTGATAATTTTAATTTTTTTATCGAAATATAATAACTATCTTTACAATATTTTTTTAATTTGAATTTTTAATTAAAAAACATAACTTTAATTTTGTTAAGTTTTTTAGGGTGGGTGGTGGGGTGGTCTGTGGCAAAAAAGAAATTTTTGTCAAAATTAAAATTAAATATTATAAATTAATCATAGGAGAAAAAAAATGAATAATACGTCTATAATTATTTTCTTACAAAAAATCGAAAATCCATTTTTAAATAATTTGATGAATTATATTACCTTTCTTGGTTATGAGGTAGGGGTAACAATAATTTTATGTATTTATTTATTTGGTTTTTCATTTCATAAAGGGTTTTTCGTTGCACAATCTTCATTTTTAACTTTTGTCTCTACCGATATATTGAAAAATGCATTTATGGTTAGAAGACCATTTTTAATGGATAAAAATGTTTTAAATCTAGATAAATCTATGATTAAAGAGGTTTCGCAGGGCTTTGTAAGTTACTCTTTCCCTTCAGGTCACTCTAGTGGAATAACTGCTGTTTTAGGATCTATATCACTTTCAGTAAGAAAAAGATGGTTTTATATTCTTTCTTCTATTCTTATTTTTTTAACTATGTTTTCAAGATTATATCTTGGAGTACATTATCTTCGAGATGTTCTTGTCGGTTTTTCACTTGGTATTATAGCT
>DAOOKC010000056.1:0-11397 GCA_035385485.1 Exilispira sp. | reverse complement strand
AAAAGTAGGGTTCATTAATAAACTCCTTCAAAAAGAAGTATATAATATATTTTCAAAATTAAAAGTATTAAAAATTTTCTTGAACCATTGTTAGTCCGCCCGTATTTTGTAAATAGACTTTAAAGGTAGACTTTGAAAGTATTTTATGGTGAAGAGCAGACCCAACAATACTTCTTACCCCATTTTTTCGGGCAAAACTATTATCATAAATGCATTTAAAAATAAAATTTGACAATGAATTAACTTTATTTTCAGATAATCCGTAAAATTTTTCAGAATCAGAAGAAAGATAGTTTTTTAATTCTTCAGGGCTTAAAAGTTGTATTCCATTATCATATGAAATTAAATCAGAAAAAAGTACTGAAGGATAAGCTATATTATTTTCACCCTTTTCTATAAATATATAATCAAAATTTAATACAACAAAATCAATATAAAATTCTGTGCCTTGAATTTGATATTCATCTTTTTTAAAAATTTTACCACTTAATGAATATAATTCAACAATGCAATTAAAATTAATATCTGAAAAATCAGTAATAATAATTTTTGCTAAGACTCTTTCTTTTGAAAGGTTTTTAACATATTTTCTTAGCTCAATTAAAGTTAAATATTGATTTATTGTACTATAAATATAATAAACAAAATATAACCCAACTATTATAAAAGCCACTATAAATATAGACTTTAGGAATGTAAAAAAGATAAAAAAAATTTTTGATACTTTTTTTTCTGGATGAAATTTAAATAAAAATTGAAAAACTGTATATAACGCACTAAAAATAATTGTTAAAGATAATAATGTTAAAATAATTTTATTATCAATGTTTAACAATCTCTATGCCTCCCTTTGCAGTATGACATACGAATTCATAAACTGCATTTGGATCAATTTCAGAGATATTACTTAATAAATGAAGAGCATTACCATTATAGTTTGAAGAAAAAAATGTTATGTTTCCACTCTTAATAGCCTGCCAGATTGATGATATAAAGTATAAATAATTTTCATTCATATCATCAGATGCATAAATTTCAGGAAATAAAATTCCATCATAGTTTTTTTCATATACTTCAAATATCTTTTTGCCCATAACAGGTGGAATTTCATTTGAATAAATTAAATAAGGAAAAAATAGATTATTATCTTTAATTTTTATAACATAAAAGTCTATAAATAACTGATTTCCACTTATACTATCATTAATAGCAGCAACATTTATTCCCATCTGATCATAAAATTTAAGCTGGTACTTGATTATATTTTCTGAAATAAATATTTTCATCTTCAAAGGAATAAACTCATTTTTTAAAATTGAAATTGCTTTCTCTACATTTACTCTTGAGCGTATGACAAAATTATAAGTTATTTTTAAGATAAAAGCAGCCAGAATAAAAAGTATAACTATTGCAATTAACCAAAAATATTTTTTCATGAAAACCTTATTTATTATTTAATAATTGGTAATGATTCTATTACATATATAAGTAAATATAAATTAAGAAAAAAAATTTTCAATTAACTTGAATATATAAAATGAATAGATTATAATTATTTTAAAGGAAAATAAAAGAAGGTATTATGGATATTAAAGAGATTATTAAAACAGCTATGAGAAGTGAATTGGAAGGCAGAGAATTATACAAATCTATAGCGGAAAAAACCGAAGATGAAAAAGCTAAAAATATATTTCTTTTAATGTCTTCTGAAGAAGACACTCATTTCCAAACCTTACAACAAATATTGATGCATCTGGTAAAAAAAGAAGAATATAATATTGAACAGATTCAAAAAAAATTGAGTTTTGATAATACTGAAAGTCCTATTTTTTCTAAAGAATTTAAAAATAGGATTAAAGACAAACATTATGAAATATCAGCCTTATCAATAGCATTAAAACTTGAATATGATTCTTTTGTTTTTTATTCAAAAGCAGAAAATGAGACAGAAGATAAAGGATTGAAACAATTTTTTCATTATCTATCTGAATGGGAAAAGACTCATTATGATAACTTAAATAAACAGATGAAATTTTTAGAAGATGATTATTTTATTCAAAATCAATTTTCACCTTTTTAATTTTTCTAGTCTAAAAAAACTATAATTCAAATTATAAATCATATTTGAAAAAGGTTTTTATGCAAATTAAATCATTAAAATAATTAATAATTATAATAAGCAAAAGGACAAAAAATGAAAGTATTTGTCTTAGACACAAATGTCTTATTACATAATCCAAGATCGATGTTTTCATTTGCTGAAGAAATGGTAATAATCCCATTAAAAGTAATAGAGGAACTTGATAAATTTAAAAGAGATCAATCAGAAATAGGTAAAAATGCAAGAATAGTCATAAGGACACTTGATCAATTAAGAAGTAAAGGACCACTAACTGAAGGAGTTAAACTAAAAGAGGGTGGGAAATTAATAGTTTCAGCTGGAAAATCAATGGTTATTCCACCCGAATTTTCAAGAGAAATAGCTGATGATCTTATAATTGGTACTGCACTATATTATAAATCATTAGGGCAGGAAGTTTTTTTTGTTTCAAAAGATATAAATGCGAGGATTAAAGCACAGGCTTTAGGAATAAAAGCTATAGATTATGAAAAACAAAAAGTTTCATATCAAAATATTTATCAGGGTTATAGAACAATAAAAGTCGACTCAGAGCAAATAGATAAGATATATAAAGAACATCAAATCAATATTAATGATAAATTAATAGCAAATGAATTTGTTGAACTTATAGATTCGAAAAATGAAAAACATACAGCTTTAGCAAGATTTATAAAAGAAGAAAATATTTTAAAACTTGTAAATTCAAAAGACTTATATGCATTTGGAATCAGACCAAAAAATATGGAACAGATATTTGCATTTAATCTTCTTTTAGATGATTCTGTAAAACTTGTAAATCTTATAGGGAAAGCTGGAACTGGTAAAACATTAATAGCAATAGCTTGTGGACTTTCAAAAGTTCTTAAGGAAAAGAAATATAAAAGATTATTGGTTGCAAGGCCAGTTATACCAATGGGAAAAGATATTGGGTATCTTCCAGGAAGTAAAGAAGAAAAACTTTCAAGCTGGATGCAGCCTATATATGACAATCTTGATTTCATAAGTTCTTTACAGTATGATGAACAAAGTCGGGCAGATTTTAAAAAACAACTTATTGAGCAATCCTTATTGCAGGTTGAAGCTTTGACTTATATAAGAGGAAGATCGATTCCAGATCAATTTATTATAATAGACGAAGCACAAAATCTAACTCCTTTAGAAGTTAAAACAATTGTTTCAAGAGCTGGGGAGGGAACAAAGATAGTACTTACTGGAGATCCACAGCAGATAGACTCACCATATCTTGATGAAAATTCAAACGGTCTTTCTTATGTCGTTGAAAAATTGAAGGACTACTCAATTGTAGGTTCAGTTTTATTAAGTAAAACAGAAAGATCTGAGCTTGCTGATATTGCTTCAGAATTATTATAAAGTGGGAGAAAAAATGATATCACGCCTCTATAATTTTAGGGGATATGTTCAAAATGTAGGTTTTAGATCTTTTGTTAGAAATATAGTTACTCAATATGGGATAACAGGCTGGGTTCAGAATATGCCCGATGGTTCTGTTTCAGCACTTTTTGAAGGTGAAAAAAGTAATATTGAAAATGCTGTTAATAAAATTACAAGCGGGAATGGAATTATTGAAGTTACCGATTTTATAGTTGTAGAAGAAAAATATCTTCAACAAAGGAACTATAAATCTTTTTTTATTAAATTTTGAAGCTTTTTCTTCCGAATCAATTTATATGAAATCATCTTTAAAAAATCTTCAAAAATTGGTTATCCTATTTTTAATAATAATATTATTTTTATCTTTATCATTTCCCAAATTTATTTTTGCTAATACTACTTATCTAAAAGAAAATACAAAAAATAATATAAAAACTTTATATTTATTTCAACCATTAATTCAAAGGCAGGAAACACCAAAGATTTTATTAACTATTTCTAACGAAAGTATAAAATATAAAGTTGAAAAAAATGATACACTATATTCCATATCAAAAAAATATAATATTTCTATAGAAGAACTTAGAAAAGCTAATAATTTAAAAGATAAAGATATTTTAAAGATTGGAATGATTTTAATAATTCCTAAAAAACCAATATATATTTATTCACCTGCAGATAATTTTGATTGGGAACTTAAGACAGATAAAATACTTCTACTTTATTTAAAAAGCAATATCATCTTTTCACCTCTTGCAAATGGCGAAATAATATATATTGGGCAGATATCTGGTTTTGGTAATTCGGTAATCATTAATATTGAAGAATATAATGTTGTCATCTCTAACCTGGAAGAAATACTTATTCAAAAAAACCAAAAAGTTAATTTACAAACATGTATTGGTTATTCAGTAAAAAAAGATGTTCTTAATATTTCAGTTTTTTTCAAAGATAAAATGCTCAACTTAAAAGATTTTCTAAAAAAATAAAAATTTAAAAAAGTATTTTTTCATTTAGCGTTGTATTATTATATTGTAAAATTTAAGGATAAATTTTATCATACCTAGGAGGGTGAGATGGGTGATTCAAAATCCTTCTTTTTTAGTAATTTTAATAATAAAGAGGATAGTTTATTAGAATATGAAATAGAAGAAGAAGAAAAAAAGATTATTCAAGATGAATCAATTTTAAATGATGTATTTACACTTTATTTCAAAGAAGTAAATCATTATGAACTTTTAACCTCTGATGAAGAAGTTATCTATTTTAAGAAATTAAGAGATAAAGAAAAGGAATTGTCAACTTTATTTGAAAAATATAGAAAAGTAAATGATTTAAAAGAAAAAAGGAAAATCAAATCTTTAATATTTGAAATTGAGAATGAGATAGATTGTATTAAGAATAAAATAGTTGTCTCAAATCTAAGATTGGTTGTTTCTGTTGCAAAAAGATTTCAGAATAAATATATTTCATTAATAGATTTAATAAATGAAGGTAATATTGGATTACTTGAAGCCATCGATAAATTTGATTATAGAAAAGGCAATAAGTTTTCTACCTATGCTCTTTATTGGATAAAACAGGCTATAACTAAAACTTTATCTGATAAAGCAAGGATAATTAGAATTCCTAATTATTTGAATAATTTATTAAATAAAATCAATGAATATATAGATTTTTACACCAAAACTTATGGAACCAATCCTTCGCTATCACTTCTTTCAAGTGAATTTTGCATTCCTGAGAGAAAGTTAAAACAGATATTGGAGTTAAACAAAGAAATTAATTTTTTAGAGGAACCTATTCAAATGGATTCCAACTCTGTAATAGGTGATTATATTGCCTCAGATAGTCTTGAAGAAGAAATTATTGATGAATATCAGAAAGAGTGGATGAAACATGCTTTACAATTGGCATTTACAAAACTCACTCCAAGAGAGAAATTGGTTCTTGAGTTAAGATATGGTCTTAAGGGTAATAAATCTTATACTTTAGAAGAAACTGGTAAAATGCTTTCATTAACTAGAGAAAGAATTCGACAGATTCAAAATAATGGATTAAATAAAATAAAACAATGTATTGAGACTGAAATTAAATTGTAATATAATAAAATTATTAAGATTATCTATTTTCTTTATTGAAAATGCAAAAAAAAATTTCAAAGACAATTTTTCTTTTAATTAATTTTTTAATCTTAGTTTTTTTAATTCTTTATTTTAATTCTTGTTCTTATGTTAAAGATTACAAAAATATTACAACAGAAGAAAATAGTAATACAACAGATGAAAATAATATTAAAACAAGTTATAATCTTTATGTAAGCACTGAATATTATTCACCAATATCATTTTTAGAATCCTCTTTGGATTTTCAAATTCCAGATTTTAATGATGATTCTGATTATTTTTCTTATATAAAAATAATCGCATCAATGCCTGTTAAAACTCCATTTTGGATTAAAGATACAAATTTATGGATAGAAGATGAAGAACAAAAAACCATAAATATTGTATTTGAAAGAAAAGATGAATCACTGGCTGCTGCAAAAAGACTTGCTGAAAATGAAATCAAAGTGAGAATAGAATTTAATATGAAGTATTTATTGGAAAAAGAGCTGGAAGAAACCTTAAAAATATTAGAAATAAATGATGATAATTTTTTATCTTATTTAAAATTTGAAATTCAGGATATCAAGTTAAATATAAATCAATATTACAAAGAAAGTTATTGGCAATATATAATGTTAAAATTAAATGATCAATCCATCTCATTTTATAGATATTATATATATGTTAGACTATTATTTAGTTTATATGAAGATATAAGAAATCAATTTATATTGAAGATCTATAAGGATAATAATCAATATAAAACAATAATAGAAATGATTATGAGTTATTTTAAGGTTCAATATTAGTTTAAAAAATACTTTTTATAAAATACGTAAGATTAAGTATTAATTTCAGAAATATGATAATTAAATATAATTTTGAAAAAATAATTTTCTTTATCAAAAATGACTTGACAAAAATAAAAATAAATTTACTGATAAAGCAGTCGCGAATGATATTCCTTTATCAGTTCTAAAAATCAGGAATTTAAAATAATATAAATTCAAATAATAAAGAACTCTTATATAATTATATGAAATTATAAAATATTTAAGCTTTTATCTTGATATAAAATAAATACATTTACAGGAGTTATTTCATGCAGGATCGCCTTGATCAATCTGATATTCAAAATGATGAATCTATTGAATCCCAGAATTCAAAAAATGGAAAAAAAATCGTTATTAAAGCTAAGAAAAAATCTATTAAAAAAGAAGATGATAATATTAGCACTTTAAGTAACGATTCAAATGATTTGTTAACCAATGAAAATAATAATGAAAATGAAATAATAGAACCTTTTAATTTTAATGAGAAGATAGGCAGTTTTGAAAAAGAAGATAACAATAAAGATCAACAACCATCAAATCCAATTATACAGGAAGTAACTTTAGCAGAAAGTGAAGAAATCGAGCAATTTAAATTAATAGAACAGACCATCTCATTAAACAAATTATTAGAAAAACCAGTTCCTGATCTGATCGAATATTTAAAACAGATGGGACAGAAGCAGATAAGATATTCCAAAAAAGAAGAGATAGTTCTTCAAATTTTAAAATTACAGGCTAAAGCAAAAGGATCTATTAAGGTTGAAGGAGTTTTTGAACAGGTTAAAGAATACGGATTTTTAAGATTTTCTTATTATTCATATATTGAATCTGATGGTGATGTTTATATTTCGCCATCTATAATTCGAAACTATGGATTGAGAACAGGAGATACTATTTTAGGTTATATTAGACCACCTAATCCTAGTAGTTCAAATACAGAAAAATATTTTGCACTCGAAAGAATTGAGCAGATAAATTTTTGTCCTCCAGAAGTTACAAAATCCAGAATTGCATTTGAAAACCTTATTCCAATTTATCCCGATAGGAGGATAAAACTTGAATATGCAACTGAAAAAATTTCTACAAGAATTTTAGATTTGTTTGCCCCTATCGGTATAGGGCAAAGAGCATTAATAGTTGCGCCTCCAAAAGCCGGGAAAACTATGATGCTTCAGGAAATAGCTAATGGTATATATCGAAATCATCCCGATTATCATGTTATTATCCTTTTAATTGATGAAAGACCAGAAGAAGTCACAGATATGAAGGAAAATGTACCTTCAGCCGAAGTTATTTCTTCAACATTTGATGAACAGCCTTCAAGGCATATTAAGGTCTCTGAGATAGTTATAGAGAAGGCTAAAAGAATAGTAGAAATGGGTAAACATGTTGTAATATTGCTGGATTCTATTACAAGACTTGGAAGGGCATATAACTTGACTGTTCAAGCATCAGGAAAGGTCCTTTCTGGAGGAGTTGATGCCAGTGCTTTACATGGACCTAAGAAATTTTTCGGAGCCGCAAGAAATATAAGAAATGGTGGATCATTAACAATTTTGGCGACAGCACTTGTTGAAACAGGATCAAAAATGGATGATGTTATCTTCGAAGAATTTAAAGGAACTGGTAATAGCGAGATAATATTATTAAGAAAACTTGCAGATAGAAGAATTTTCCCGGCAATAGATTTAATCCGTTCTTCAACCAGAAAGGAAGATCTGCTTTTAAATGAAGAAGAAAGAACAAGAATATGGGCTTTAAGAAATGCTATGGCAGATTGGGATGAAATTCAAGCGACACAGAAAATAATTGAAAAAATGAAGTCTACTAAAGATAATGATGAATTTCTGGCAGAAATTGTAAAAAGTAGCAGTTAATAAAATTATTTGGTAAAAATTGATAAAGATTTTAAATACAGATTTTATATATTGAAAAGGAAGTTACTTCTAAAATAAAATAATTTAATTGCAAATTAATATATATTTGTTATTTAAAGAAAGAAGCAATTTTATAAGAGAGTTTTACTAAGATATTATTTTATGAAAATAAAGTTTATTATAGTTTAAATAAAGACAATAATAAAATTAAATAAGGATAATAATAAAAAAATAACAAGGAAAGGGAAATTATGAAAAAAGATATTCATCCTAACTTTCAAAAATCTATTATTAAATGTGCATGTGGAAATGTAATGGAAACAATGTCAATAAAACCTCAAATGCATGTTGAAATTTGTTCTGCTTGTCATCCTTACTTTACTGGTAAATCAGAAAGAAATGTTGATACCACTGGTAGAGTTGAAAAATTTAAAAATAAATATGGCAAGATAAATAAAAAATAATCTGGCTACTTAATGCAAGTTATTATTTTATCATATACCCCCGAACCTGAAAAACAGGTTGCGATTGCCGCAAATCTTTGTTATTCAAGTAGTGATATCGAGCAAGTTGAGAAAAAGTTTTACGATAAAGAAGAACAGAAAAGATTAATTTCTATTTTACTTTTACATAATCATCTTTCTCCATTTGAACATGTATCTTTTACTTTTGGCATTCAAAATGTTAGTAGAAGTCTTACTCATCAACTTGTACGCCATAGAATAGCCTCTTACTCTCAGCAATCTCAAAGATATGTCACTATCAAAAAAGAAATTCCTTTCATAATTCCACCTTCTATTGAAAATAGCAATTATAAAGATGAATTTGTAAATTATATAAATCAAGGTAAAGATTTATATGAAAAGATGATAAAGGATGGCATTCCAAAAGAAGATGCAAGATACCTTCTTACAAATGCAACCTGCTCAAATATCATAGTTACAATGAACGCTCGGTCTCTTCTTAACTTTTTTGAACTTCGTTGCTGTAAGCATGCTCAATGGGAAATAAGAAAATTAGCATTTATAATGTTATCTAAAGTTAAAAAAATTGCACCACTTCTTTTCGATAAAGCAGGTCCATCATGTAAAAGAGGTTTTTGTAGGGAAAATGATGATAGTTGTGATTGGTTTTCAAAATTTAGGGGCGATATTTCTTCCCCTTAAAATCAGGCGGTAAAAAACTATTATCCAGAAAAAACTTTGGGCTTGGATTTCTAAAAGAGGCAAATATATTTTTTTTAATTTGAGGAAACTCTATTTCAAGTTCATCTAAAAGTCTTTGAATTCTTTTTCTTCTCTTATTATCACCGATAGCACATCTACTTTTAATTACAGGTAATCTATGTGATTTTACATAACTTGCAATTTTTTTTTCTTCCATATATGCCAGTGGTCTTATTAACCAGAATTTGTCTTCTAAAATAGATAGCCTTGGCAGTTCAGATGCTAAAGTTCTGTTAAAAAAAATGTTCATCAAAGATGTTGTAGCAATATCATCAAGAGTGTGACCTAAAGCAATTTTTTTAATCCCAAGTTTTTCAGCTTCGTCTAAAAACCATTTTCTTCTTATTTGAGAACATAAATAACATGGGTTTTTTCTGTGATTTTCATGTTTAGCTATAAAAGGATGTAGATCAGATAATTTTAAGTGAAATTCAATCTTTCTTTCAGAACAATATTGTTCTAAGACTTTATAAGAAGTTGATTCTTTAGATAAAGTTATATGAAATGCAGCCAATTCATATTTTTTGGGGAAAATTCTTATATTTTGATTTTCATAAAGTAAATCTAAAAGAGTAAGTGAATCTTTTCCACCAGAAAGGCAAATAAGAATTTTATCACCATCTTCAATCATGCCATAATCAATAATAGCACGGCCCATTATCTTAAGAAGTTCAATCTTCTGTTTATCTGTACAACGCATTTTTTATCCTAAAAATATACAAAAACAAAATCAAATTTTCCGATAAAGTAAATAAAAATGTTTATTGACAAAAAAAATTAAGAATAATATCTTATAAAAAAACAAACTTAGTAAATTATCTTGTAAAAATTGTAGGAAAAAGATATAAAATAATTGTAAATTTAAATAAAAATAAAATAAATAAAAGATAAGATGAAGAAAAAAATTTACACTTTATATATTATAATTTTACTTTTGACTTTTTTTATTTATACATTTGCTCAATCTAAAACAAATGAGGTTTTTAATTCAAAAACATTGTATCTTTCTGAAGGATTACTGATTCCATCATCTGTTCAGAATGGTAAATTTAATACAATATTAATATTAGATTCAAGTATAGAAAAGATATTTTTAGATAAATTAGAATTAGATATCATAGAAAATGGAGATTCTAAGATCTCATTTTTTGTAATACCATTAAATAGTAAAAAAAACCAGATTAGTTTGTTTGTCCATAAAAAGGAAAAGATAATTAAGTTTAAAATACCTGTAATTGAGAATCAGCCATATGAAAAAGCTGATATAATTCTTGATGATAATAAAAAGCAGATAGTCTCAGAAGAGAATTCTGAAAAGAGAAAAGAGGAGACAATATTTTTCAATAATTTACTTAGTACAAAGTCACAGATAAGATATTTTACTTTACCTTTTGTAAATCCTCTTGATAACATGAAAATAATATCTGCATTTGGTAAAAGTAGAACATATAAAGATAAAAACCTAAATATTTTATACACTTCTACTCACCTGGGAGTGGATTTAAAAGCTTCAGAAAATACAAAAGTATATGCCATTTCCGCTGGAAAAGTAGCTTTTGCTGGATACTCAATAACAAGAGGTAATTGTATCTATCTTGATCATGGGTTTGGTCTTTATAGTTCTTATTTTCATTTGAATAAGATTTCGGTTAGTATTGATCAAATTGTTTTTGCCGGTGATTTAGTAGGTTTTTCTGGTAGCACGGGAGTTTCGACTGGTCCTCATCTACATTTTGGAGCGTCATTTTCAGGAATCAGTTTTGATCCAATTTCGTTAATTTCTGAAATGAATGAACTTGAAGAGAATTTTATTAAAATACAATCATATAAAAAATAATT
>DAOOKC010000055.1:0-11869 GCA_035385485.1 Exilispira sp. | reverse complement strand
ATATGCATAAAAAGCAAGAAGAACTTGAAAAATTGCTAAATAAGAAAAAAGAAATCTTAGAAAACATAGATATAGATATAATAGAGAAGTTTGATAGAATTTTTCAAAACAAAGGTGATCTTGCCATTGTCCCTGTTTATAAAAATTATTGCTCAGGATGCAATATGATCTTACCATTTTCGTTAATAAATAAAGTTAAAGCTCAAAAAGAAATAGTTTTTTGTCCATATTGTTCAAGAATGCTTTATTTTTCAGAGGAAGAGATCATATAAAAGCGGGATAGGAAAAGGTTCGCTCAAAAATTGAGAGGAAAGTCCGAACTCCTTGGGGAAGGCAGTAGCTAACAGCTATTGGAGGGAAACCTCATGGAAAGTGCCACAGAAAAAAAACAACCAAATTTTTGGTTAAGGTGAAAATGTAAGGTAAAAGCTTACAAAACAATATAATTGTTAATGGTAAACCCTGCCTGGAGCAAGTGTAGCATGGATAAAAGCCCCCTTCTTGTCCATGTTTTAACGCAAGAACTATAAAGAGATTTATAGTCAAGAGAAATGAACCTATAAACAGAATTCGGCTTATTCCTATCCCGCTAACCTTTTAATAATAAATCAAATAAATCTTAAAAAATTGATTAGATTGTATTAATTAAAAAAAGTTAAAATATAGAAAGAATATATTAAAAGATTTCTAAATAAGAAATTAAGTAGATAATTCATTGAAAAACTAATGTTGATAATTGTAGAGTAAATAATTTTTTGTAAATAAAATTTTTGTAAATAAAATTAATGATAATTTTATAATTAATGAATTAAAAGGAACCGTTTTCCCAAGAAATAAGTAAATCTTTTACCTGATTCATCTAATAATAATAAAGAAATCAAAAGTAAATCATAAAGATAATAATAGTTCTATAATTTTTAAATATTATTTTTTAATTCTTTTAATGAATCTTTTGGTAAAAGTTTATCTATAGTGATAACTTCATATTTAAAATCTTTTGATAACATTATGATGGGCAAGTCTTTAGAAAATTCAGAAATTACCTGCCTACAGGCTCCGCAAGGGGGAATAGGATCATCATAATCGGGAGAATAAACGAAAATAGCCTTAAAATCTCTATCACCATTTGATATTGCAGAAAAAATGGCACTCCTTTCAGCACAGTTTGTAAGTCCAAAACTTCTATTTTCAACATTTACACCAAAATAAATAGAATTTTTTGTAACAAGCGCAGCTACAACTCTAAATTTAGAATATGGTGCATAAGCATTTTGAACTAAAGAAATTATTTTTTCTTTGATATCATTAAGTATCTTTTCGATCTCAGCTTCAAAATTATTTTTTTCCATTTTATATCCCTTAACAATCATTATTATATATTTATTTTAATCAATCATAAATTTTTAATAATTCAAAAGCAAATTTATAAGCTTTTTTCAACATAATTATACTTAATATTTATATTTAAATAAAAACAATGGTCCAAAGATTATTCAACAGCTTTTCTATATCCTTATGTATAATATATTTTCTTAATAGAGAATAAAATTTCAATTCTTAAAAATTAATTTTTATTTTTTACTTTCTCCATCTACTCATTTTTAAATCTATATCTTTAATTTAATTGTTATAAACTAAGTATTAAAAATAATGACCCTCAATATACTAATAATAAATAAAAAATTGGATGAATTTCTTAATTAAAATAAAATTTTGTTGAAAAAAAGCAATAATTGATTACTAATAAGAAAAAGGGGTACAAGATGAAAGGTAAAGGTGATAAATACGGTTCCCATAGAGTAATTGAGCCCAAAGGAGTTCTTCCTCAAGCTGCATGGAAAATAGATAATGATATGGAAATCTATTCAAATGAAATATTATGTGATGTTATAACATTAAATATTGATTCAGCTTCTTTTACTCAGATAAAAGAGCAGGCAAATCAGGATGAACAAAAGATTGGTGAGATTATCCTTGATACAGTAGCAAAAAGAGGTAAACAACATAATCCTGTTACTGGTTCTGGTGGAATGTTCATCGGTAAAGTTAAGGAAATTGGAAAAGATTTAGAAGGTAAAATTGACTTAAAGGTTGGTGATAAAATAGCTTCACTTGTATCACTTTCAACAACTCCATTGAAGATTAATAAAATATTAAAAGTTAAAAAAGATAAGGAACAGGTTGACATAGATGGTACAGCTATATTATTTGAATCTGGTATATGGGCTAAAATTCCAGATAATATTCCAGAAACAGTCGCATTAGCAGCTTTAGATGTTGCAGGCGCAGCTCCTCAGGTTGCAAGACTAGTTAAACCTGGTGATACAGTTTTTATAATTGGTGCTACAGGTAAATCTGGGGTTCTTTGTGCTTATGAAGCTAAGAAAAGAGCTGGAATTAATGGTAAAGTTATAGGTCTTGGTCATTCACCAAACAAAGTTGAAAGACTTAAAAAACTTGGTTATTGTGATGAAGTAATTTGCGTGGATGCTACAAATCCATTGGCTGTTTTGGAAGCATTTACAAAAGCTACAAATGGAAAACTTGCTGATGTTACAATAAATACTGTCAATATACCAAATACAGAAATGGCTTCAATTCTTACAACAAGAGATGATGGGGTTATTTACTTCTTCTCCATGGCTACATCTTTTACGAAAGCAGCTTTAGGTGCTGAAGGTGTTGGTAAGGATGTAGTTATGTTGATTGGAAACGGTTATACAAAAGGTCATGCTGCATTCACACTACACATGTTTGAGGAATCAAAAGAACTTTACGAGTTATTTAAAGAATTATATGGTTAAAAGTCTTAAATTAATTTTTAGTTAATTGTAATTTAACGCCAATTTTTTACTATTTATCTATAGAAAGATTAATTTGTAGAATTACTTTTCTTAAAAGTTGGGGGAATGATGGACGCAAGGAATAAAAAGATATTAGAGATTTTACAAACTAATGGAAGGATTACCAATAAAGAGATAGCTGAGAGAATTTATCTTTCACCTCCATCTGTACTTGAAAGAGTAAAAAAGATGGAAGAAGATCGCACAATTCTTGGTTATAAGGCGATATTGAACAGAAAGGCCATTGGAAGGCCAATCCTTGCGTTCACATTCATTACACTTTCAAATAACTCTGCCGAGACAATAACAAGTGTCTTAAACTATCTTTCAGAAATACCAGAAATATTAGAGGTTCATCATCTTACTGGAAGATTTGATTTTCTTGTAAAAACTACTGCTACATCCTTAGAAAACTTAAATGAAATCATTTCTGAAAAGATATCCAAAGCTCCAGGTATTCAAAAGGTTGAAACTTCTGTTGTACTTGATGCCAATGAAAAGAATATCTATCCTATTGATTAAGATTAGATTTTTAAATTTTTGTTATTTAAATTCTATATTTTATATAAATTATCTAATATAATCTGTTTTAGAATTATAGATATAATTGTCAATATTAAGGTATTTAATAATTTTTTCAAAGATTACCACTATTTTATTTGAAATATTTAAATGAAAAACAAATTTATTCAAATTCTTGAATTTATACCATTAAATATACTATTTAAAATAGCGAAAATATTTCCAGAAAATAATCTCAGAAAATTTCTTAGAAATATGTTTTTTTTTCTATTTTCAATGCTGAAAAGTCAAAAAAATATAGTCTATAAAAATTTAGAAATCATAAATCCGCAGTATAGTAAAGAAGAAAAAAAGTTAAAATTTCGAAAATTTGCCAAAGTCTATTCAGATATCTTTTTAGATCAAATTTTATTTCAAAAATATGATGAAAAATCAATTTTGGATAAAATGAAGGTAACGGGCTATGAAAATGTCCAGGAAAGTCTTAAAAAGGGTAAAGGAGCAATAATTGTTCTTGGACATTTAGGCAATTGGGAGATAATGGGATCTCATGCGACATTGAATGGTTTTAAATTAAATGTTATTTATAGACCACTAGATAATATTATACTTGATAAATATATTACAAGTTTCAGGACAAAATTTGGTATAAAATTAATCTCAAAATTTTCTTCTCCCCTTAATATGATAAGACCACTTTTAAATAAAGAAATTCTTTGTGTGGTTGCTGATCAAAATACCATAAAAAATTATCTTTTTGTACCTTTTCTAGGTAAAATAGCTTCTGCAAGTCGGGGTTTTTCTTTTTTTCATTTAAAAACAGGTAGCCCAGTTTTATTTGCATATTCTTTGCTGGATGAAAATTGTAATCAATATGGTTTTATTGAAAAAGAATATGATTTTGAAAATATTTATGAAAACTTAAAAGTCGAAGAAAAATTTTTTCTTTATCTATTTAATAAGACTTTTAATCTAAGTTCAAGTGATGAAGAATATAAAAAAAACTTAGAAAAATTTAAAAAATATTATTCATTGGAAAAAAATTTTGAATTACTAGAATGCAATGAATATTTAATTGATTTAAATGATTATAGTAAAAAAATAAAAAAATATGATGAGCTAAATTTTGATGAAAAATCATTTTATATAACAACTTTTTTTCATAAATCTTTAGAAAGAATAATTAAGCAATACCCTGAAAATTGGTTGTTGCTGCATCCTAGATTTAGAAAGCAACCATCAGGATTTAAACCTATTTATAGTTAATATTATAAGTCATATTTATAAACATTGCCATCTATATTGCAAATAATCTTTATTTTTTTATCTTCTATATTATTGGGCAAAAAATATATTAACCTTATAGTTTGAGGTTCGGGCTTAACTATTATATTTTTTTTTTGTTTTTCAAATAATAAATTTGAAATTTCCAGATTTCTAATTTCTTCAGGTAATTTTGGGAAATAAATTTGATTATCAATACTTAGTATAAATGAAATATAAGGATCAATGACATATTGATAAGATGAAGATAAAGAAATATCGATGACAAGAGGATAAATATTATATGATTTCGATTGATATTCAATTTTTAAAGGAAGAGTTGTACCAATATTAAATGCAACCTGTGAGGGATACATTACTTTAAATGCAATAAAAATAGGTGATTTTGGTAATTCCATTGTATAATTAAAAGTTGTGCTACAGTTTGTAAACAAAAAGAGTGTTAAACCGATAATCAAAAAAATTATAAAATCTTTAAATTTTAGTTTTTGCATATTATTTTTGTTAATAGATTAGCAATATTATAAAAAATCAATAAAAATTGAACACTAAATAAAAATTAAGGTTTAGATTGATGAAAAATGAAAATGATAAAATTATTTATTTAATTTTCAAGGTTGATGAAAAATTTTTTGCAATACCAATAGATAAAAATTGTAAAATTATAAAGATAGAAAAAAAAAATTTCATAAAAATTAAAAATATAATTTCAATAAAATCAATATTAAAAAAAGAGTTTAATCTTGAATTTAATGATACAGAAAAAACAGATGGCTATAATATAATATTTTATGGAGAAAAAGGTATTTTATTTCCTTTTAATTTTTACAAATTAATTTTAGAAGAAGTTATTGAAGATAAAGGGGAAAACATAGTAATAAAGAAAATTGAAATTAAAAAGAATAATATTATAATATTATCAATAAAATGGATCATTGATAATTATTTTTTATCTGAAAATTTAATAGAGGGAAAAAAACTGATGGATAAAAATATTGAAGAACTTGAAAGAAAAGAAGAAAAACAAGAGATTGAAGCAAATATAAATGAGATTAAAGAAAATATAAAATCAGATTCCAATATTGATGAAGAAAAAAAAGAAGAAATATTCAAACAGATTGAAAAAGAAGTTGATAAGTTGAAAATCTCCAATTTCCATGAGATTCAAAAAAAATATATGAAAGAAAGTAAATCATTTACACCTCAGTTGGTTATTTTATATTCTATACTTATTACTTTAGCTATAGTTGTTTTTGTTTTATTAAATATTTTTTCGGGGCAGCAAGAAAATAAGATGGCTGAAGATATTAAAAATATTGGAGGAATGGAATCTTTAATTATAAAAGAATTACAAAGAAAACAGGAACAGGAAAAGAATCAGTTGACCGAGCAATTGAAAGAAATTTCAATGCAACTTGAAGCTCTGCAGAAACAGAAAGATCAATTTGAAAAAAATCAGATTATTGCTTTAAATCAAAAGACTAAAGAGATTGAAGATGAATATATTAAAAAGATCGAAGAAGAAAAGAATAAATTAAATCGAGGTTTAATAAGTAGAGCTGAGTTTGATAAAAGATATAAGGAACTGATGGCTGAAAAAGAGAAAAGACTTCAAGAAGCAAGGAATCAGATAGATGCTCAAAGAAAAGCATTTCAACAACAGATAGAAGCGAAAGAAAATGAATTAAAGGCGAAAGAAACTTCATATAAGCAGGCATTAGCAGATAAAGAAAAACAGATAGAGCAGGCAAAACAGGCTATTAAAGTAGCAGAAGAAAAACTTGCATTATCTGAAGAAGCACAGAAAAAGATGCAGGAAGAAAATGAACAATTAAAACAATCTTCTGCTCTTCAACTGAAATTAAAGGAAAATCTTATTTCTTATTATAAAGCTATTCTTTTAGCTTATAATAATAATGATATACCAAAATTAAAAAAAGCTTTATCTGATTTTTATAATTTTGTTTTGAACAATCCTTCTGCTGCAATAATGGCAGAAGATGAAAAGTTGTTTGATAAATTTGTGATAGATATTGTATTAAACGATTTAAATAAAAAAGAAACAGAAGAGAATAAAAAGAGTGAAAAGTTAAAATTACTTGAAAAAGCATTGAATGAGCATAAAAAGGGTAATCTGGTTACTTCATATGAATATTACTATACAGCATTTACAAAGTATGATGTTATAATTGAAAATGAAAAAACCTATTTAGAGGATTTTATAAAAGTAGTTTTTGAAAAGCAAAATATGGAAGTAAACCAGACTATAGAAAACAATTCAACTCCTTTATATAATTCTATAGTTAATGCATTCCAAAATAAAAACTATAATCAGGTAATTCAATTAGCCAATAATTATTTGGCTCAATTCCCAAATTCAAAAAATTCTTTTTCTGTCGTTGAATATAAAATTAAATCAGAAATGATTTTGCTAAATAAAGTTCAAGAAAATGCTGCTTTAAAATTATATCAACAAGCAAAAGATTATTTTAATAAAAAAGATTATGATAATTCTGTAAAAATTCTTCTTGAGCTTTTCAGTAAATATGGGAATACATCCTATTCGACTTTAGGATCTGAATTGCTTCAACAAATTTATATTGAAGTAAAACAAAACTCAAATAGTGTAGCTACATTTCAGGAAGAAGAAGTAAATCAAAATGAGATAAAAGTAGGAACTGTCTTCAAAATCTTTCCAGAAATAGTTCAGATTTTAAAAGAACCAAACCTCTCATTTAATATAGAAATAGGTGATCAACTTATAATTAAACAAAAAAATAATGATGGTACTTTTACTCAAACAGCTATTGTTCAGGTTACTTCTTATGCACAGACTATAGTAAATGCAAAAATAATTAAAATCTTTGGAAAAGGTCCAAATATTGGAGACTATGTTTTTATTGTAAAAAAATAAATGTAATCTCTTTATAAAACTCTAATTTTTCCGATACAATTCATAAATATATCTTATCGGGTAGCTTCTATGAAAAAAAGCATATTCCTGTTTTTATTAATTTTAATAGTATGTTCTATATTGGTTTCCTTCGATATAGATACTACATTAATAAATCTTGATGAAAATCAGTTAATTCATTTAAAAGATAGTAGCTCTCCCCAAATATATAAAAATGGAATTTTATTTACATATAAAGGTAATGCTAAAGTAGTATATCTTTCAGGATCTTTTTTAAATTGGGAAAGATTGGTTCCAATGGCTCAATCTTATTTTGGCGTCTGGTATTATTTTCATAAAGAATCTTTGGATGTAGGATCTTATCTTTACAAATATAAGGTAGATAACTTTTGGATTTTAGATCCGATGAATCCACAAATCGCTAGAGATTACTATGACCAATCATTATCTTTATTGAAGATAGAAAAAAGATTGGTAATTTATGATAGATCACCTGTAATAAATAGCAAAACAAGAGAATGTCTTTTCTGGATAGAAAACAAAAATGCAAGTAATATATATATATATGGTGATTTTAATAACTGGAATCCATATCAATTCAGGTTGACTCGTGATGGAGATTTCTGGACTATAACTTTAAAACTTGAAAGTGGAAGATATGGATATAGATTTATTGTAGACTTTGATAAAGAACTTTTAGATCCCCATAATGATAACATAAAACTTAATGCTCAAAATGAACCATGTTCTATAGTTTATGTGCCATAACTATAAAATTTATAATAATCTTTTTAAATTTACTTTATAAGTTTGTGATAAAACTATTTTTTTATCTATTCTGATTTTTATTCCTCAACTTCAATATTATCTTTTACCTTCCATTTCAAGTCTTTGGCTAGGTTTTCATATGTTGTTTTTTCTACATAATAAAGCTGATTTGAAAATTCGACAAGATAACCATCCCATTTCATTAATGGAGTTAAATAGTTGATAATTCCAAGAGGCTTAACATTTAGCCAATCTGAACAAGTTCTTAGTTTTGGAACAATTTTCAATCTCCTTTTAGATATAGTCCTATTTTTTATGATATTTTCAATTGTTTCTTTCCAGATAATCATATTAATTCCTTATCAAAAATTTTGAATATATAATGAACTTCCGATAAATTCTCTTAAAAGGGAAGTATTTGGTACATAGTCTGCGGGTATTGGGACAAAATGTAATATAAAATCAAGTAAAATCGCTGCTTCTGTGTAATATTCACTTTCAAGAGGAACAGACTTTAAAAGTGGTTCAGCAAAAGTTCTTAATATTGCTTGTTCATATATAAGTGCAGAATCAAAAAACATATCTGCATTATTTTGATATGGAAAGATATTTTTTTCTTCTCCTTTAACAACTGATGGCCATCTTGCAAGAGTATTTACAGCAGAAACACCTCTATATCTAAAATCTCTGACCATTCTTCTTATTAGTCTTGCTCTTGTTGTAGGTATTCGAATCTCAGAAGTTATATTTAACTGAGTTAGAGGTGAAATATAAATTTTAAATAGATATTTTTTATCTATTTTATAAGTTAACTTTGGATTTAATCCATGAATTCCTTCAATAATAATAATCTCATTTTGTTTTGGTTTATGCAGTATTCCATGTTTTTTTCGACTACCGGTGACAAAATCAAATAAAGGTAATTCAACCTCTTTTTTACTTAAAATATCATTCATGTTCTGATTAAAATAATCTATGTCTAAAGCTTCTATACATTCAAAGTCATAGTCTCCTTTATCATCTTTAGGAGTTTTTTCCCTATCAACAAAATAATCATCAAGACTTATCGCAAAGGCTGGAACTCCTAACGATCTTAGTGCAACCATAAGTTTTTTAGAAAAAGTCGTTTTACCCGAAGAAGAAGGTCCAGCTATTGTAACTATTTTAACATCAGGTCTATTTACTATTTCAAGTGCAATTTCAGTGATTTTTGCCATCTGAATTGTTTCAGCAATAAGAATTATGTCGATAGCTTCTCTTCTTATTATGGCTTCATTTAACTTTCCAACTGTATCTATGCCTATTGAACTTAATATTTTCTTATGTTCTTTATATATTGAAAAGAGTTTGCTTTTTTCATCAAAGATACGAAATTCTGGAAATTGAAAATATGGTGGAAAATGTAAAACAAGACCATCATTATAATGTATAAGTTTAAAAGGTTTTAATACCCCTGTATATTGAGCAATAGGCGTAATGGAAATAGTCGTATATCCATCTAAAGATACTACTATAAAGGAGTTTGATGAAGAATATATTAAAAGGTTTGAAATATCTTCATCATTTTTAAAATAATTTATTGCTTCATCTTTATCCCAGAATTCAACATCGATAAAAAGATTATTATTTATGTATTCATTCATCTTATTGTAAACATTTTCTACCATCTCAGAAGTGACTGTACCATCTTCAAGGTAAAAGTAGAATGAATCTCCAATTGAATGAGATATAATAAGTTTTTTATCAGGATAAAGTTTATGAAAAGCTGTGAATAAAAGAAATGTAAGGGAGCTCATAAATATCTGATGGCCCTGTTTATCTTTTGGTGTTAAAAAATTAATTTTGCATGAAGATTTGATAGAATAGTTAAATGATACAACCTTAGAATTTAATAGGGCTGCGACATATTGATTATCTATTATTTCTTTTTGTTCAATTAAGTCACGAATCTTGGTTCCTCTAAGCACTGTGATACTTTTAGAGTTGATTTCAATTTCAATTGATTTCATTTTCAGTCCTTAACTTTTTTTTTATTTTAAATAAGTTTTTTATTTCAACTTCCATAGAAAATTTAATACAATTTGATAAACTTACAATATTTATTAAACATAATAAGTTTTTGAGGACTAAAATAAACTTTAATGATAAAAATAGGTTTTTATTTGTTCTTTACTTTTTTTATTTTATTAATATAAATTAGACAAGCGTAGGGGTGTTGGGAGTGTGCCCAACTGAGATATACCCTAAGAACCTGATCGGGGTCATGCCCGCGTAGGGAACGCACACAATCATCACCTCCTTGCTCTATAAGGAGGCTTTATATGAAATCAACCTACAAAATCACCGTCTTTGAAGTTGTTCTTGTTGCTGTTTTATCGGTAGTTATTGGTGTTGCATTCTGGGGATGGACATTTGTATATGAAATCGCAAGTCCAATATTGAAACCTGTTGGAATGAAATATCTTTTTGCTGGATTCTGGTTATTTACCGGTATTTTCCTCCCATTCATAGTTAGAAAACCTGGTGTTGCCGTTATTGCATCTGTTATAAGCAGTCTGATAGAAGGCTTTATTACTCGATGGGGTCTGTCTGCAGTACTATGGGGTTTTGTCCAGGGATTGGCAGCTGAAATTATATTTTTAATATATGGGTATAAGAACTGGAAAATTACTGTTTTAATTCTTGCATCTTTGTTTTCAGCTATCGCAAGTTATGCCCTTGATTTTTTTAATGAAGCATACTATAACCTGTCAATTGGTTTTAATTTACTGCAACTTGGATCATTTCTTCTCTCTTCAATAATTTTTGCAGCTATTTTATCTTATATTATTGGAAAAGCTCTTGCAAAAACTGGAGTTCTCAATCAGTTTGAGATCGCAAAAGATTTTAATAGTAAATGATGGCTCCAATGCTTGACCATCTAAGATGAAACAAAATGAAAGAAAATATTTTATTTGATGTCTCAAATATAGAGATTCAATATCCTTTTTCACATGAAATTTTGTGCTATGAGATGAATTTTCCAATTTACAAAAATGATGTAATATTGATTATTGGTGATTCTGGTATAGGAAAATCAACATTTTTTTACCTTTTAAAGGGTATTATTCCAAACTATATAAAGGCAAATTTAAAAGGCAAAATAATTTACGAGAATGAAAATATACTTCAAAAATATCCTGAAACCCTTGAAAAAAAGATAGGTTATCTCGGGCAAAATCCATACAGCCAAATAGTTTGTGCTAATGTAATAGATGAACTTGTTTTTGGAATGGAAAATTACTTATTTTCAAGATCTGAAATAAACTCACTCTCGGTAACTTATGCTAATATGTTCAATCTTATTGATAAGCTAGAACAAAAGACAAGTTATCTTTCAGGAGGGGAGTGCCAGAGGTTAAATCTTGCCTCTATCTTAGCATATCTGCCCGAGATAATCCTGCTTGATGAACCGACATCTTTTTTGGATAATCAAGCGATAGATATTTTTTACTCAAATATTGCAAAGTTAGTTGGGAAAAAAACTATTTTAATAATT
>DAOOKC010000054.1:0-11916 GCA_035385485.1 Exilispira sp. | reverse complement strand
TGTTCTGAATTATTAATAAAAATATTTTTTTCTATATTTGCCGATTTAACAAGCGCTTGTATATTATTTAGCGGTTTGTTATTGTCGTAATCAACAACCTTAATAATTAAATTTCCAGTTTGCGGCGTTAAATTAATTTTTACGGTTTCTATCGCTTTTTTTGAATTTTCAAACGATAAATTTATAGTCTGCGGTTTGTAAAAATCAGAAAGCGTTTCAAGAGTATAATCTTTTCTCAGAAGCTCTGCAATATTAAATTTTCCGTCAGCGTCGATTTTTTTTTGTTCAACTATTAAACCCTGACTATTAATTAGATTAACGGTTATATTTTCAAAATTTGAATTTTAAAAATAATAAACATAAAGACAATAAATATATAGATAATAGGAATTTAAATGATGAAGATAATACAGAAAGTAATATTTTTATAATATTATCAATAATTGATGAAAATAAAAAATCTTTAAATTATGCTGAAAAGATATTTTCTATCTTATATAGATATGATATTGATAAAGATGACTTTATTTTAGCAATTGGCGGTGGAGTTATTTCAGATTTAATAGGATTTTCTGCAAGTATATTTAGAAGAGGAATAGATTTTGGATTTATTCCAACTACATTTCTTTCTATGATTGATGCATGTTTTGGTGGAAAAAATGCAGTTAACTTTACTGAAGTAAAAAATCTTATTGGAACAATTACTCAGCCTTCAATAATTTTTTAATTCCAGAATTTTTATCGACTCTTGATAAAAAAGAAATTTTATCGGGATTTGCTGAATTTGTAAAATATCTTTTACTTGATGATAATTTTTATAAACATTTCATTCATGATTTTTCTAAATTCATTAAAGAAAAAATAAATTTTAAGACTTTTTCAGCTTTTCCATATGAAAAATTAAAAGAATTTTTTATAAAAAATCCAAAATATTTGCTTAAAGCTTTAAATATAAAATATAAATTTTTAAAAGATGATCTTTTCGATAAAAATAGAAGACAGATTTTAAATCTTGGTCATACCATAGGTCATGGACTTGAATTAAACTTAAAACTAAGTCATGGTATTTCACTATATCCCGCAATAATACTTGAACTTATAATAGTAGATGAATTAAGATTTCTTAACCTAAATCAAATATCCAAGATAAAAAAAACAAAAAAAATAAAAAAGAAAAAAATTAAATTAAAATCTTCTAAAATTATTGAAAAGGCCTATGATATTTATAAAATATTTAAATTGCCTTTTGATATAGATTCTTCTTTTTTAATTGAAAAAGGGTTTTCCTTGCAAAGTTGGCTTAGTGAAAATAATTTCGATTATTCTAATTTATTAGATAAAATAATAGAATCTATGCATCAGGATAAGAAAAATAAAGATAAGTTTTATAGTATACCAATATTTTATGGACTTAAAAATATTAAAATAAAAAAAATCAGTTTTGATGAATTTGACAAAATATTTATCGAAAAATTAAAAGACAATAAATAAAAAAGGTTAGAAAAAATAATAAATAAAAAATTTTAATAAAAAATATAAATAAAAATTTTAAATAAAGAAGTTAAAAAGCCATAAATAAAAAGTTAAATAAAAAAAGTAAAATAAAATAAATAAAAAAATTAAAAAACTATAAATAAAAAGTTAAATAAAAAATTAAAAAATAAAATTGTTAAAAATTTAAATAAGAAATATTTGATATAGGAAAATTTATATATATTACCAAAAATTCTTCTTATAAAAATATACATAATACAAAAGATAAAAATTATGAAATATAAGGTATTAAAATCCAATCTACAAGGAAAAGTTAATATTCCATCTTCGAAAAGCATTGCTGCAAGATATCTTTTCACATCAATATTTTCGAAAGAGCAAATATCATTTTCTGGTTATGGCTTTAGTGAAGATATAAAGACATATTTTGAAAATGTTCAAAAGATAAAACCAGATTCATATTGCAAACTAAATGAAGATGGAAGTTTTTTTATTTATGTAGATAATGTTGTGGATAATGAATTATATTACAAAAATAAAGATAAAGTTAAAGTATTTGACTGCAAAGATTCTGGTTTTTGTTTAAGGGCTTTACCTATAATTCTTTCATATTTTCCTTCATCAAACCTTATTAAAGCTTCAGATCAGCTTTTAAATCGACCATATAAAATGGTTTTAAAGACAATAAAAGAGGGAAAAGCTAAGTGTATCTATTTTAAAAATGATAAATACTTTATGGTAAAAGGACCAATTCAACCTTCAAAATATATTTTAAGTACAAAAATAACCACTCAACATGTAAGTGGACTTTTAATGACTTTGCCTTTTATTGAAGGTAAATCCTATGTTTTTGTAAAGACATATAACAATAGTTCTTTTATAGATCTTACAGTTAATATATTAAATAAAGCTGGAATCTCGATTGAAAAAATAGAAAATAAAAAATTAAAAAAAGTTGATTATGATAAAAACTATAAAAATGAAATTTATTATATTGATGGAAATCAAAATGTAAACTTTAACAATATTCTAAATCTAAATAATAAACAAAATATTAAACAAAATAATAATATAAATATTAATCAAAATGTTATCCTTATTGAATCTGATTGGTCTTCTGCAAGTTTTTTCTTGGTATCTGCTGCACTTGGAGGACCTATTGAATTTTCAAATTTACAAATAAATTCTCTTCAGCCCGATTCAAAAATAATAGATATATTAAAGTTAGTAGGAGCTGAAATAAAGATTGATAAAGAGAATAATATAATTACAGTTAAAAGAAATAATCTTCATTCATTCGAATTTGATATTTCCGATTGCCCCGATCTTTTCCCTTCAATTGCAGTTTTAGCCTCTTTTTGTGAAGGAGAAACAAAAATTTATGGTATTGAAAGATTAAAATATAAGGAATCTAATAGAATAAAATCTATATATGAAAATTTCAATAAAATTGGAGTAAAGATTAAGATAAAAAAAGATTTTGTTTTAATTGAAGGGAAAAATGATTTTGAAAATTCTGTTTCTGATGAGATACTTGTTTTTTCATATAATGATCATAGGATATTTATGGCACTTTTTATTCTCGCAACATATAGTAAATGCAACATAATTATAGATGATAATGACTCATTTAAAAAATCTTACCCCGAATTTTTAATTCATTATAAAACTCTTGGTGGAGATTTTGAATTTTATTAGATTTCTCTTATTACATATTTTTTGAAATATTTTTTTATTTAGTTTTTATAAAATATTATTTTAAATAGTTATTTTTGAAATATCTTTTTATATAGTTTTTTAAAATATCATTTTAAATAGTTTTTTTGAAAAAGATAATAAATTAAAATATTTTTGTAAAATTAAAAATTAAGAAAATAAAAAAAAAATTTATTATCAGGATTAAAAATGAATAGTTTTGGAAGAGTTTTTAGAATTACCATTTTTGGTGAATCACATGGACCATATATTGGTGTTTCTATTGATGGAGTAAAACCAGGTGTCCCATTAAAAGTTGAAGATTTTGAGCAGGACTTAAAAAGAAGAATGCCAGAAAATCCTTATGTTACAAAAAGAAAAGAAAAAGATGAATTAATAATAGCAAGCGGGATTTTTAATGATAAAACTACAGGAGCACCTCTTACAATACTATTAAAAAACGAAGATATCGATTCTACCCCTTATAGAGTTACTACAAGAATTCCAAGGCCATCGCATGCTGACTTAGTAGCAAAAATAAAGTATAAAGGTTTCAATGATAATCGAGGTGGTGGTATTTTTTCTGCAAGATTGACTTCTGGACTTGTTGCTGCAGGAGTTGTTGCTAAAAAAATACTGGAAAATGTAAAAATTGAATCGAAGATTATTTCAATCGGTGGATTTCCTTATCCTTCAGAAGAAGTAGAAAAACTTTTGGAAAGAATTTCAAAAGAAGGGGATAGTCTTGGTGGTGCGATTAGGACAAAGATAGAAAACCTTCCAATTGGAATCGGTGAGCCATATTTTGATGGTATTGAATCTTATCTATCTCATATTCTTTTTTCAATACCGTCACTAAAGGCTATCTCTTTTGGAAATGGTATAGAATCTGCAGGTTTAAAGGGAAGTGAATATATCGATTCCATTATTGATTCTGATGGAAAAACAAAAACAAACAACTCGGGTGGGATAAATGGTGGAATATCCAATGGAAATGAAATCCTTTTTACCTGCTTTTTTCATCCAGTTGTATCTATTAGAAAAGAAGTTAAATCTTATGATTTTGAAAAAAATGAAAAAGTCAGTATCTCTTTTGGAGGAAGACACGATATCTGCCACATATTTAGACTTCCAGTCATAGTAGAAGCATGCTGCGCAATTGTTATTTTAGATCTTCAGATGATAAATAATTTATATATACAAAATCTATATTAAATGAAAATAAAAAAGAATGACCTTGATCTTGAAAAAGTGTTTAAAAAATTCAAAATTAAATTAATAAAATAAGGGGCTTGCTTTGAAGCCCCTTTTACATCAATCTTACTGCCCCTCATAAAGTCTTATTTCATAAATTGTAACATCAAATTCCCAACAATTTACAAATATCTCGAAAAAGCTAATAACGGTTTCAGGCGAAATAGATTCTATCGAATATTCTACAATATTAAAATCATATGTATATATATTTCCAATATTTAAATTACTAACACATGTCACACCGTTATCATTATAACCTGAACCTGTCGAATATGAAGCGACAAGTTTAATCCAAGCAGGATACTCTTTATTTCCTGCTCTTATTTTTATTGGGGCTTCAGAATTGTTAGTTCCACCTGCAAAATAATTAATTTTAAATTTAATATAAATTCTTGTTTTATCAGTTATTGTATAGTTAATATTTTGTTTAATAGATATTTTAGCATTTCCATCATAATCACTTTGAGTAGAATAATAACGCAGAGAATAGCCATCTAGATCAATTTTTATTTTATTATCTAATGCGAATTCTTCCCAAATGTAAAATTCCCAGTTATCTAGATAATCTCCACTTGGTTGATTCAAATAATATGTTATTAAATCTATTGTATCATAGATCCCATTATAGCCATCATAAAAAGATGCAAAATTACCATTGGAAAGAATATTTGTAATGCTTCCACCGTCAGAAGAATAAGTAACAGAAATTATGTATTTATCACTTACATTATTATTTGCATCATATCCTTCAGCTATAATATTATAATTTTGACAATCAACTAGATTTGTTAATTTTAGATTAACTGCAAAAGTACCAGATGTAACACTATAATCCCATCCTACAATAGATGTATCTTCTATCCATACCTTTACTTTATATTGATCACCGTCAATATCAAATATGGTTCCACTTACTACCAATGTTGTTCCACTTATTATAGCATTGTTTGTTGGACTTGTTATAGTTACCACAGGTTTATTTCCAAATATAAGAGTACAAAGCTGCATCGAAAAAAGCATTATTGCCGCAATTAATACCAAAGATATAAAGAATTTTGCTTTCATAATTATATACCCCCGTAACATTATTTTTTAATAATTTTTATTTATATCTTTATTATTTTCTTTTATTATAGCACATTATTTTTTATTTCAAATATTATTTAAAGATTTATTTATTATTTTTTTTCTTTTTATATTAAAACAATATTTTTTAAGAAGATTTTTTAATCAAATAATATTTATATACAATCTTAAAAAAATTATATTTATAATTTTATTTTTATTTTTTTAATAATTTGTTGAATAATTTAACTATATTTTAATTATGTATTTTAAGTGCTTTTTGAAATAAGTTATAAATAGGTAAAATTAAAAGATGATAAAATAAAAAAGAAAGTTTATCAACAGTAATAAAAAGTCTGAAATTGAAAAAAAATAAAGAATAAAAATATTATAATATTATTTTTTCTATCAAAAATTTAGTAACAAGAATCTTTGATATCTTTTTTTGAAAAATATATAAAATTGCTTCAAATCCTAAAAATATTCACTAAAAAATTTTTATATTTAAAAATGTTTTTTCTATTATGACTTCATTTTTAGTAAAATTTATTATATTTTGTTTTCAAAAACTTAATAAATTAATATGAATAACATTCTAAGGGAGTGCTATTAAAAAGCCATTCTTATCCATTATAACTTAAAGCTACATATATATAAATATATAAAACCAATTCCCTACCAAATTCTGCACTTCCTTGTAAAAAAAATAATTCCCTATAAATCCTTATGAAAAATTAGTTCTAATTAGAAATTCGAATCATATTGAACTGTTTTCAAAATCATAATCATAATAAAATTCAACTTGATTGTTTACATTTGAATAATCATATCCTTTTACCTACATAGAATCTGCTAAATTTTACTACATAATTTGTTTTAAATCCAATTTAAATTTTTCATTTATTAATATTTTTAAAATTTTATTACAATATTTTTTTTATAAATGAAAACTATTTCAGAATAAATTAGGAAGGGTCATCTTTTAAAATAAAGACACCCCTCCATTTATTTTTTTTTATAAATTAATACCAATCAATAGGTTCTCCTTCATAACTCCATTGAGAACCATCATAATTTAATTCAATAGACCAATAATCTGATTCATTTCCATCATCATCTTCAACACACATATAAAAAGTATAATCTCCAATAGGATATGGAAAGTTTAAATCAAGTTGAAAACCAAAAAATACAATAGTATCAGTAGTAGGGTCATATACATACCATGAATCCGCAAAATAATCATTTGCATTTTCACCTGATGGACCAATTACCCACATATAAAATGTATTTGTGTTATCATCGATTAAAGTTCCTTCAAAGATAATATATTCATCTCCGGTAGAACTTTCTGTCATACCATAAACATAATCTATAGTAAGCTGTGGAATTTTAGTTAGAGTAAAACTAACTGTAGCCTGACTCGTATTTTTGTTTTTATCATATGCAACAACCGTAACAGTACATTTCTTAGCTTCAAAAGAACCAATATCAAAATCTTGTTCAAAGCTATTTGTAACATATTGAGTCTTTTTTATAGTTCCAACGGTTATCTCTACATATGAAGCATCATTATCAGGATCAAGTATAGTACCAGAAACAGTTAGAGTTGTTGTACTGATTTTTTCATCAGGTTTAGGACTTTCAATAGTCACAACTGGAGCTGAACCTAAAGCCATCTGGCATAATTGCATTGAGATAAGAAAAAACACCAATAAACAAATAAAAATAAATAGCAAAACTTTTTTTTATTTTGTTTACCTCCTACTTTTTTACTTTTTATTTTTAAAATATATTTTATAATATGTCAATATTTTTTAAAAAAATATTTTATATTATTTATTATAATAGTACAAAATAATTTATATACAACTTTAAAATTTAATTTTTCAAAAATAATAACAAAATTTTTCCGATATTTTTTGTATGAAAAAAAATATTATAAATATTAATCTATTCTCTTTTTCATTCTTTTTTCTTCTTATTTTATTAACCTTTATTTTATTGATCTTTATCTTTTCTGAAAATCTAATTGCACAGCAATATTATTTTAATATTTCGATATTTTCTATGTATAGAACATGTGAAATGATTGAAATTACAGGAAATGAAGATCAATTTGATATTATTTTGAATATTAATTTAGAATATTTATATTCCGTTTTCTCTAATTGGACTTTATTTTTATTTGCGAATCTTGATTTTCGCTTACCTTACTCAACCAAAGCAAGATTTTATGAATATTTTGCTCCAGATTTAATAGAAAATAGAAAGACAGGTTTTCTTTTTTCAAATAATAAGGTATCTTTTGTTTTTTTATGGGGTCAAAATCTTAGTTTAGGTTATCATTTTGAAAATTATTATCCATCTGTAATACAAAAACTTCCTTCATATCCTTTATCATCTTCTTATTATGGGGATATAAACCAATCTTATAATTATACCTTATATCTTCCATATCCCGCTTTTTTGCTTGGTCCAAGACAACTTCCAATCTATTATGTAAATGCTATATATCTTATGGATTGTATATTTTATTTTAAGTGGAATATTCAAAATTTCTATTTAATTATAGGAACATCAACAGGAGAACTTGGTCTTGATTCAAACTCTTCAAAGGCTTTTATAGTAAAAACAGGGTTTGATAGCAAAAATCTAATCTTTTACCTATCTATGAATCTTACAGAAAGAGGCTCGGTTCCTATAAAAATACATAGTCAATTTTTTTCTATTTATTTTGAATATAATAATAATAATTTAACATTTGCAATAGAAGGAATATTTAACTTACATGGCATAAGAGACCCAAGATTAAATCCTTATGATCAAAATAATAATATTGACATTGAAATATATAATTATGGACCTGGTCTTTTTATTCCAGATGATCTACCAAATTTAATAGATGAAGTTCAGGAAAATGGTAGAATGCCTCCCCTTTTAGGTGCAGGAGGTTTTATATATTTTTCATATATATTTTATTTAAAGAATAATTCATCCTTAAAATTCTTTTTTCATTATTCTATATATGATCCAAACTTGAAAAATGAGACTTATTTAATATATCAGATAAAACATAGGATTGTATTTGGTTTGAATTTCGCGCAAAAAATCTATTCCATAGTTTTAGGTGCAACATATACTTATGATAGTGTCTTTCTCAATATTCCACAATTTTATGAAGCAGAAAATAGATCTTCTCATAAGATTGCAAATTATGACTTAATCCTTTGCGTCTCTGTATACATCTGATGTTGTTATCAAAAGAATTAATTTATAATTTTATTAATTAAAGTTTCGCACCCTTAAAAAGTGATTAAATATTGAAACAAATATTGAAAAAAAACAAAACTTTATATCATTTTTTTAATTAAGCAATTATCTTATATTTAAAACTTAAAATTGGATTGAAAAACTTAAAATTATATTTAATAATTAAATTGTCAGGAGCTATTTATGAAAAATATAAATAGAGAATATAAAAAGCTATATCTTTTTTACTTATTTATCTTTATCTTATTCTTATTTTTATCCTTATTCTTCTTTTCTTTTTCATCTTTTCAAAATGAAAATAAAGAAAGAATTCTATTTTTTGATTCTGTAATAATGATTTCGCAAACAGGTCAGCTTACAATCCATGAAACTATTGTTGTTGAGTCTTTTAATATTGAAATAAATCATGGAATATATAGAGACTTACCTTTATATGAAAATTCTAAATCATTTATACCTAAATCTTTAGGTTTAAAAGTCATAGAAGGAAAGCTTGATGGTAATCATGCAATTTTTAAGATAGAAGAAAAAAATGGTTTTAAAAGAATTTATCTTGGATATCCCGATCAACTACTAAGTACTGGAATCCATACTTTTGAAATCTTATACTCTTATGACAATTCATATAATACTATTATTAAAACCTTAAATGATGAACAACTTTTGTATCTTAATATAACTGGAAATAATTGGAACTTTCCAATACTAAAAGCCACAGCAACAATTGTTTTTCCACAGTTGCTTTTTTTACAATCAGATTTTATTTTTACTAAGATTGAGGCATATACAGGTGCTAAAGGTTCAACAGAAAATAACTATGTTTTTTCTATGGATAAAAATAAACCTAATATTTTGTTTTTTGAAACTACCAATCCTTTAAATAAATATGAAGGATTAACTGTATTTATTAAATGGAAATCAGATGTTTTATTAAATCAAGAAGAAGATGAAAAAGAAGGTTTTCAAAGTATTTTTGTCAAAACATTTAAGAAAATTAAGTTATTTTACTCTATAAATCCTTCTCTATTCCTTCTTTTCTTATTTACTATATTTATATTTTTATATTACATAATAACCTGGTCAATTGTTGGAAAAGATCCAAAAAAAATGAAGATACCGCCATCAACAAATATAATTGAAAGGCTTTCCCCCTGTGCAATAAGGTATATCTGGGAAATGGGTTTTGATGTTCAATGTCTTTCTACCGCAATAATAAGTATGGCTTCAAAAGGATATCTTAATATAGAGTTTAATAAATCGGGATTTATTTTAAATAAAACAGAAAATGAAGTGGAACTATCTGAAGATGAAAAGATAATAGCCAATTCTATTTTTGCTGAAGATAAAAAATCATATAATTTTATTAGAGAAAACTATAGTAAAAACCAATCAATTATTAAAAAATTAAAAAACCATCTACAGGAAAATTACAAAAATATTTATTTTGTTACAAACTCATCCTATTATATAATTGGACTTATCTTATCTATAATAGTATTTTTAATTTCAATGATTAAGACAGTCTTTACTTTTGAGGCTGGTTTTATATTACTTTGGCTTTCAATATGGAGCTTTGGAGTAATAGCACTTATTTCTGCAGCAATTAAAGCATGGAAAACAAGAAAGATTTCTGGAAAAACAAATGCCATAATTTTAACACTTTTTAGTATTCCTTTTGTCGCAGCAGAAATCTTTGTTTTTTTATTTTTCATTAATCAGGTAAATTCTGGTTTTCTTTTCTTAAATTTCGTATTTGCTATGATCTTAATAATTATAAACATAATATATTTTAAGCTATTAAAAAGACCTACAAAAGAAGGTATTTCGATTTATGAAGAGATTGAAGCTCTTAAAAGATTTTTATTAAATATTCCAAAGGATTTAAAAAATCAAAAAGCTGAAATTAATCTTCAAATTGATATAGATAAACTTCTTCCTTATGCTCTTGCTCTTGACTTAGAAAAAGATTGGTTTTCAAGTGTACTTCAACCCGATTACCTATATAATTCTGGTTCTTATGTTCATACTTCTTCATTTTTTCCATGGATTATATCAGGCAATTTCAATAATTTTTCAGAGATTAAAAACTTTTTTTCTTATTTAAGCTCAACAATAGCCAATAATAGCTCATCTTCCTCTTCTTCATCTTCTGGTGGTGGATCTTCTGGAGGTGGATTTGGCGGAGGTGGCGGAGGCGGTTGGTAAAATTTCAAATTTTGCTTTTTTCCGCCTTTTCGTTTTTTTGCTCAACTTCTCGCTCAACTTTATTTTTAACAAATTTTTGATCATATTTTTCAATAGATTTTTTTATGGCTATTATAGCATCTTCTCTACCTTTGATTTCTTTAACAGAAGTCTTGGAATGCTCAAGTTCTTTATATACCTCGAAAAAATGAGATATTTCATTTAAAATATGCTGAGGAATAGTTGAAATATCTCTAAAACCATTATAAGTTGGATCCTTAAAAGGAATTGCTATAATTTTTTCATCAAATTCCTCGTTGTCTACCATCTGAACAACTCCAATCGGATAACATTCAACACTTACAAATGGATCCAGTACTTCTGAACATAGAACAAGAACATCAAGAGGATCACCATCATCTGCAAGTGTTTTTGGTATGAACCCATAATTCATAGGATATACAGTAGATGTATAAAGAATTCTATCAAGACGCATTAATCCAGTTTCTTTATCATATTCATACTTTTTTTTGCTTCCTTTAGGAATTTCAATAACAACATAGAATCTATCAACTGTAATTCTTTCAACAGGATAATCATGCCAGACACTTTTCATATTTATACCTTTTTATCCTAGTCAGTTATCTCAAATTTTAATATTTTATTGAAATAAATTTTTCCATTTTCTCAAAGTTTATTTGATTTCATCTAAAAATTTAACATTAATTTATTTAATTTTAATTATTTATTCAATTTAAATATTTAATTTTATTAATTTCCCTAAGTATTTAATTTAATTCATTTCATCTAATTTTAATTTATTTTTTTATTACAACAATTTTCCTAAAACAATTTACTACACAATTTACTTTTAAAAACAAAAAAGCCTGGCGACGACCTACTTTCCCACAAGGTCCCCCTTGCAGTATCATGGGCGCTACCGTGCTT
>DAOOKC010000053.1:0-11922 GCA_035385485.1 Exilispira sp. | reverse complement strand
ATGGTTTCTCCTTTTTATCATGAATAAATCAGTTCTTTCGACATATTCAAAAAACGTGTCGAATTTTTTCACTTTTTTCGACAATTCACAAATACATGTCTAAAATTCTTGATTTTTTCGACATAAAAGTATAAACTTTTTTATTATTTTACCTTTTAAAAATCTAAGTTTGTTTCTTTTAAAAATGATTCTATTCTTTTGTTTGCTAATTTTATATATTCTTCGTTTATTTCGTAACCGATAAACTTCCTTCCTGATTTTAGAGCAGCTATAGCGGTAGTTCCACTACCCATAAAAGGATCAAGCACAATATCACCTTTAAAAGAATATAATTGAATCAGACGATAGGGAAGCTCTTCCGGAAAAGGAGCAGGATGCCCTATTTTTTTTGCACTTTCAGAGTTAAATGTCCAGATTGATTTTGTCCATTCTAAAAATTGTTCTTTTGATATTGTATTTTCTTTTTCCCCTTTTTCTCTTTTATAATCACCTTTTGAAAATATTAGTATATATTCATGTATATCTCTAATGATTGGATTTGTAGCACTTTGCCAGCTTCCCCAGGCAGTTGAAGGTCCAGCACTTGATCCTTTGTTCCAGATTATTTCTCCTCTCATATTGAAACCAACATCTATCATTATTTTAGAAATATAGTCTGAAAGAGGGATATATGGTTTTCTTCCAATGTTAGCGACATTTATGCAGGCTCGTCCCCCATTTACAAGGACTCTAAATGTTTCTCTAAATGAATTTTCCAATAAATGTAAATATTCTTCAAGCGTCAAATCCTTATCGTACTCTTTTGATACATTATAAGGTGGTGAAGTAATCATTAAATGAACCGAGTTATCAGGTATTTCTTTCATGTTTTCAGATGATCCCTTGATAATTTTATTTTCAAGTTCAGAAGGAAAATGAGTTTCGGTTTTATTTGTTATCTTTTTTAGTCTTAATTCTTTATAAAGTTTAGAGTTATAGAATTTTGAACTATCATGATTAATTCTCCCATTAGTTCCAAAACTACTTGTTTCAGTTGCTTTACAACCTTTCATTTTTGTCCTCGTATCATATTTAAAAATTTTTCTGCTCTTTCAATGTCTGTTTTCTCCTTACTGGCAATTTTTATAATTTCTCCAAGTTCCTTTTTTGAAATCATTGAAGAAAAATAATTCATTTCATTGCCAATAAGTTTTTTACATTTATTAAAAAGATCATCTTCATTTAAAATAGTCTGAAAACCTATCATCGGTGTTTCTTTAATAAAATCTGAATCTGTTGGTTGTGGATTTAATGACCAAAATCCCTGAATTACCCCAGAAGTTTTAAGAAAGTCTACTTTTTTGATATAAAAATCAGTAATCGGACTATTACCTAAAACCACAATTGGTATTTTTGCTGATTCAACTCCTGAAACACGAATATTTATTGATTTCCCTATTGCTTTAAGCATTGAGTCAGAACGAAGCAATGATGGATTTCCTTTATGTTTTTTGTAATCGCCAACCCACTTTATTTTATACTCATTTTTTTCATTTTGAATACATTCATAATTTGAAACAATACTCATTTTAATTTCGAATATTAACTTAATATTTTCTGGTTTTTGAACTGCCGAATTCTCAGCACAAAAGGCAAGATCAGCACTGGATTGTCTCGTCAGTCCTATTTCATTACATACAACACCGTTTATAGCATATAAGTTTAATTCTTTAGCTATTGGTTCAAAAAGTGTTTTACACCATTTTTCAGTAAATTGTCCAATTAGAGAATTTCTACTTTGTAAAGTTTGACCTTTAGCATCAGATTCCTTAGGTATATAAGCAAAGTATCGTTCTTTAAGCTTATAAAATAATTTTTCTTTCGAAGCAAAACTTTTTAATGCATCTTGAAAAAATTGAACTTCAATCTCGTTATTCCATAATGACATACTTTTTTCTCCTTATGCCACAAATTTATTGAGTGGCACATTATCCTTTATATACTCTGGTATTATCTTTCTAAGATCCTGTGGCAATTTCATAAATGCCTCTCCATATGGCGAAATATTTAGCATCGCAAAATTTCCATTATCTATAATCTTTCTGAATTCCGAATCACTGATATATGCTTTAAATACTGTCTTTGCATATTCAAAATACTGTTCCTTTGGTAAATATCTGCTATCAAATTTATCAAACTCTTCTTCAAGAAGTTCATCTTTTGTCTTAAAATAAGGTATTATTCCCAATATTTTTTCGATGATCTCTTTCATCGTTATTCGTCGATCTATATGAATAGCCTTTCTTAATCTCTCAAGAGTAAAGTATTCTTCGGGCTTATTTAGAACATTTTTCTCTATATAATCAATTAATTCATCCCATTTCCCTTCTTCAGCTTTTTGTTTGATAAAAGGAATTTCAACAATTTTCTTTTCAAATTTTTCAAAATACATTCTATCTACTTTCATTCCCTCTAAACCGATTATTTTATGTTCAAGGGTCTGTATCCGATCATTTTTATTACTATGATATTCATAGATTTCATTTTGAGAAGCTATCATATTATTTAAATTTTCCTGATATAAAACTTTTTCACTAACTTTTGGAAGTCGAATCACTTCGTCATAATTGAACTTTTCCTCAAAATACTCACAATTTGCAAAGAAATCAAAAAGCTTAAAATTTTCTTTATTTTTTTCTCCAATTTCTTCTTTTCGCTTTAAATCTGTTATGTCGTTGACAAAATTGTATTTTCTTGTCCCTCTTCCTTTTATTTGAATAAATTCTGTTGGTGAAAATATTGGTCGCATCAGGCAAAGGTTAAGAATATCGGGACAATCATATCCCGTGGTCATCATACCAACTGTAACACATACTCTGGTTTTGCTTGTTTTGTAAGCAGAATCAAAATTACCCGAACCAGAAAGATTATTATTTGTAAAATTTATTGTAAATTGTTGAGCATCCGCAATACTTGATGTTACCTGTATTGCAAAATCAGAGTTGTATTTGCCAGGAAAGATCTGAGTTGCTATTTCATTTAAAATCTGGGTAATTTTAGCAGCATGATTCTGGGAAACACAGAAAACTATAGTCTTACCAATCTCTCCACTTATAGGATCTCTTAAAGCATTATTTATAAATACTTCACAAAATGCCCTATTTGTACTTTCTGAGAAGAATCTTCTTTCAAAATCCTTATGTATATACCTCTCTTCTTTCTCCTCACCCTCTTCATTCATAATAACAATAGAATATCCTTCATCTGAAAGAAGTTGTGTTGTAATTTCTGTGCGTGCGTCTACAACAACAGGATTAACAAGAAATCCATCCTTTACCCCATCTATAAGAGAATACCTGAAAGTTGGCTCTCCATTTTCACAACCAAAAGTCTTATATGTATCTAAAAGCAGCCTTCTTTCAAGCTGACGGGGGTCATTTTCGCTAAGTTGTGAGATATCTATATTTTTAAGATAATTTTTAGGAGTAGCTGTAAGTCCAAGTTTATATCCAATAAAATAATCAAACACAGAACGACTATTCCCTCCAATGCTTCTATGAGCTTCATCCGATATCACCAGGTCAAAATCATCAGGAGAAAAGACTCTTTTATACCTGTTTTTTGCAAGAAAGGTTTGAATGGTTGTAACCACAATTTCAGCTTTTCTCCAATTATCCCGATTTTCTTTATAAATAACAGTGGTATAGTCATTTTTCAAATACTCACGGAATGCTTTGTATGCCTGATCTTCAAGCTCAAGTCTATCAACTAAAAATAGAACCCTCCTTGCATTTCCAGTTCTTAAAAATAACTTAATCACTGCTGCAGAAACAAGAGTTTTCCCTGTTCCTGTAGCCATTTCGAAAAGGAATCTATCCTTACCTTCTTTAGCAGCATTTTGAATTGATTTAATAGCCATCAATTGATATTTTCTAAGAAATCTAAGTTTATTTTCTAAAATAAATCTATTTCTTGTTTCTTCATTTTTATAAGAAGGATCATTTTTATAATCTGGTTTTTGAGTTAATACAATATAATCTTCATCAACTATTTCATTTATTAGCCTATTTTTATCAGGTTTAAATTCGATATATCCTTTTATAGCCTTTAAAGAAGGGAATTTGCTTATTAAATGTGGATTCCCTCTTTCAAGATCCCAGAAATAATGTGTGTTTCCATTTGAAAGAATAACAAATCTACACCTTTGAGCATTTGCATATCTCCTTGCCTGTTCCTTTCCAAAAAGTGGATTTTTATCTTCAGATTTTGCTTCCAGCACAACTATAGGGTAGCTATTTTCATCAAGAAGTAAAAAGTCTATATAACCATTTGATGTAGATTCGAAATTTTCACCAAATTCATTTAATTTTTGTTCTGTTATTTTTACATTATTTTCAAGTAGAACATTTGCTCTTCCCTCATCTGTATCAAAAAAACGCCAGCCCGCTTCTTCAAGAAGTTTATTTATTTTTATCCTAGCTTTCGCTTCCTTTTCTCCCATACCCCACCAGATATAGTATTTTACTTTAACTTTTAATTTTTATAATTACTCTTTTTACTCTTTTTATTATATTAACTATTGTTTGTTATTTTTTTTAATTCTTACTTATCTTTATTATTTTTCTTAATATTACCAGTCTTTATTGTTTTTTTATTTTTTTATTCTTTTTTATTCTTACTTTTAATTATCCTTTGACAAAGATTTATCCCTTTTAATCCTTTTTGTCAATCTGTTTTATAAGCTTTTACTTAAATTAGTATAGATTGAAAAGATAATTAGATGAATGATAATAATCTATTAAAACTTAAAATTATTTAGTTGACTTCTTATTATTTATTCTCTCTTCAAAATGCATTTTTTTTATACACTATATGAATGATAAAAATGAGTGGATATTTATAAAAGAAACGACATTTATAAAATAATAGAAATCTTTAAGATAAATTGAATGATAAAAATAAAAATAAAAATAAATTTTTTTTTAGATAAATAACTATAATTATCTACGATTCATCTTAGTGTAAATATCATTATCATCTAAAGGTGGATTTTTAATATATTTTTGACATCTCTCATAAAATATAGAAGAAGGTTTATCAAATCCATATTTTTTTAATATTTCATCAAAAGTTGATAATGCTTCATTCCACTTTTTTTCATAAAAATAATTTACACCTTCACTATAGATCTGTAAAAATTCTTTATTATATTTCCCATAACAATTCTTAAAATCAATTAGTTCATATATTTTTATAGGATAAGTCTTACCTTTTACTATAACATTATCTAATAATCTAACTTCAAAATCTTCTTTGATTACATTATACACATTTTCACTTATTATAATTCTAGTTTCATAATATTTATTTAAACCTTCAAGTCTACTTGCTAAATTTACATTATCCCCAATAATTGTATAATTCAAACGTTCCTGGTATCCAATATTTCCAACAATTGCTTCACCAGTATTTATTCCAAACCTTGTATTTAATGATGGAAAACCAACTTTATTAAATCTTTCATTCAATTCTAAATTAAACTTAAGGCATTCCAAAGCTGCTTTACAAGCTAAAAAGGTATGATTATCCAATCTTTTTGGAGAATTCCAGAATGACATTATTGAATCACCGATAAATTTATCAATAGTTGCATAATTATCTTGTAAAATTCTGGTCATCCCATCAAAGTATTCATCCAATTTTTCTACTAATATTTCTAAATCAGTCTTTTCAGAAATAGTGGTAAAATTCTCTATATCAGTAAAACATATTGTTAACTCTTTTTTTTCAACGCTCAAAATAGCTTCTTTATGCATACTCATTAGTTCATTAACAAGATCAGCTGGAACATATTTTCTAAAAGATTTTAATGCTTTTTTCATGTTATCAACAGATTCGCTTATCTCTGTAATTTCTTTAATGTTTGAAATAACTGCTTTTTGATTATCAAGTTTAAGCTTCTCTATCATCTTAATAATAGAAGTCAATTCAGACAATGGTGTGCTTATCATTTTAGCTATTATTAATCCTAATATAAGAACAAAAATTGAAACTAAAATACTGCTAAACATTATTGTTAATAAATATTTATTTTCATATTCAATAACTTTTTTTGCATCTACATCGATTCCAATTGCAGCTATAATATTACCATTTGAATCCACAATTGGTGCATAACTCGATAACCATGAACCCCATTTATCAACCGTAAATTCTTTGTCAGTATTTATTTTATAAGGTTTATATAACACATCAATCATTTCATTTGTATATTCATCATATATTTCACCGATATGACTGGCATCTATGCCATCTTCTGAATCTACTACAAATTCAATCTGCCCATTTGAATTTAATCTATATGTATAAACAAATCTAATATCTGGATTAATATTTCTTATTTCTTTTAAATAGTTTTTTATTTCGATATACTCTTCTCTTTTTTCATCCTCTCTAGTCATAAGCACTTTGTGTTTTTCAGGGTCAATCTTAAGTGCTGAAACACCCGCAATATCATGCAATCTCTCTTTAAATGATGTTCTAATAAATTCTTTTAAACCAAAAAATGTAACAAGACCTAAAACTAAAGATGTAGATAAAATTATTATTGTAAATACTGTTGATAAACTTATTCTTAATGAATAAACTTTTTTACGTTTTGCTATAATATAAACCTATAAATTTTATATTTTTATATTTTACCTTTCGCAAAAATTTTAAAATAATATAAAAAAGATGTCAATAAAATATGTTTAATTAAAAATAAAAAAATATTTTTTCCAATAAAGTAAAATAGAAATATTTTAGTATTAATTTAGAATCAGAACTATAAAATTTATTGCATTAATTTTATTAGCTTTCTCAAAATTTTTAATAAGGTAATCTCCAGATTGAATTAGCAATTCTTGCTAAATTTATCTGTCTGCTTCTAATTTCACTTTCATCCCATTCTGTATTTTGAGAAATTTCTTTTGTAATTTCATATTGAGAATCTTTATACAATTCTTTTTTTTCTATAAAACTTTTATTAGAACATTCTCGATTTAAACTGGCTTCGAGTAATGTTAAATTTCCCAATCTATAAATAATCGATTCATCTATTTTTTTTTCTGTATTCATATAATTTTCCGGGAATATATGTTCAATTGTTACATTAGTGTCAAAAATATGATAATCTTTATTGAATTCCTTATTTTCTATTGATAACAAAATATAACGAGCCAGTTTTTTTTCTTTTGTTTTTGTAGTATCAAATATTCTGGTGCTAAAAGAATATTTAAATGTTTCATCCTCTATATATACTTCTTTTAATTCCTGTTGAATGACCTGAGGTGTTGAAATTTCACCATTATATATTTTTATAGCTATACGATTGTATTCTCTTTCTAATTCATTTGGATTTAATTTTCCAATTACATTATATCTAAAAGTCAATGCCCTTATAATTCTTAAAACATCTTCAAAATATTGATTCATCTTAAAATAAACAGAAAGAAGCAATGATTTATGTTGCTGTACATCAAAAAGCAGAAGTTCATTTATCATTTGCCTTATATTATTGTTATTATGCCATAATTCATTATCTGGATCATCAAGAGCAATATAAATATCGGCATATTGTTCCAATTCATCTATCAGGCTAAATACATTTTCTTTACTTAAAATCTTGTTTTTAATCTCCTTGAATAATTTTTCTGCTCTTACAATTTGGTGTCTAGAATTAATAAAATACCTTAAAAATACAGGAAATTTTCTATAACTTACAGTATTAACTATTTTATTCCATCCTGGATTTAAATTGTTAATATCTATTTCATTATCTAATAATGAGAATAAATAATTTTTCATTAAATCAGTAGTTGTTAATTCGACTCCTCTTGCGTTTAGTGTTTCAAATACAGTATAGGCAGACAAAGTATCATCAACGACTATCTGTATAAATATAATTTTAGTTGAGATTATTGACTCAATAAAATCAATAATAGCCTCTCCGTTTTCTTTCAATCCTATACTTTCTAACTTTTCTATAAAATAATTGTAAGCTTTAACTAATAGCTGATTTGAATCAGGTAGTTTTGATATATTAAGAGGAGTTTTTAATTGAACAAGATAAGAATTATATAAATCTTTATCTGTTTTATTTAAAGTAAGTTTAGATTTATATGTTAAGGCTTTTGGCTCCTTAAATCCAATATATTGATTGATATATATATATCTTTTCTTTCTTTATTTTTTTCTGGTTCATTTCCATTTTTAATTAAATCATCAAGTAACTTTAAACATCCAAGTATAATAATACTTAATGTGGCCAATCTCTGCTGACCATCGATGATGGTAAATGTTTTATTATCCTCTGTTTGAAGTACAATAGTACCAAGATAGTGGGTTGATTCTATATTATCTTTTAAAGCCAGAATATCAAACCATAGATCTTCCCAGTTAGACTCATCCCATGAATAACTTCTTTGAAATCTTGGTACTTTATAAATTTTTGAATTACCTAAAAGTTCAGAAAAATTTAATGTTTTTGTATCAAATAATGGTTTTGGCATATTTTATAACCCCTTTTGACTTCATAAAAACGTTTCAATCAAGTTCCACTACCTTTGTCATATTACCAAAAGTCTCTATGATTCTTTCTTTTAAAAAATCATCTTTTGTCAAAAATATCAACTGCCAATCATGATTATTATAAAATTTTTTAACGATCTGAAGCATTATATTTATTCTTTCATGATCTAAAGTTAAAAATGGCTCATCGAAAATTAAAAATCTTGTAATATTGAATTTTTTTGCAAGTAAAAGCCGAAAAGAAAGCAAAAAAAGATCCCTTGTTCCTGTTGAAAGATTTTCTATTTCTCTTAATTCTCCATTTTTATCATTTAAAAGTAAATCATTGGAATTTTTAAAAGATCTTATTTCAACCTTCTTAAAATGAGGGAAAAATTCACTAAACTCACTTGATATTTCTTCTGATATTATATTAAATTTATGGGATGTGTCTTCCATTATTTCTGAAAGTATCATAGAAATCTTACCATAGGCTTTTTGCTTTTGTCTTATTTCCTCTAAGTTTTTTTCTTCTTCATTTATCTTTTCTTCAATTTTTGAATATTCCTCAAGAAAGGTCACCATACTACTTACCTGACCCTTGCTATGTTCAATATTATTCTTTATTCTATTTATCTCTTCTGATATTAAAAAAACATCTTCTTCTAACCTTTTTTTATCCATATTAAATTTATTGAAAATAGAATCGCTATAGTTTGCATCTACTATTCCTTCATGCTCAAGTTTTTCTATTTTGATTAACATTTCATTCTTTATACTTTCAATTGATCCAGCTTCTGGCATAATTTTTAATATCTTTTCTTTTAATTCTTCCTTTTGATTTATTATTCTATTTTGCTCACCCAATCTTGTACTTAGTTCATTTATGCTTTTACCACCATTTTGAAACAAAAATTCTCTTATCTGATTTTCCAGTATATTTATCTGATCTATTATATTGTTAAATTCTTTTATAAATTGATCTTCTTTTAATTTTAATTCTTTATATTTTTTTTCCAGTTCTTCTAAAGATTTTATCCTGTTTTGTGCTTCATATTCTTTTCTTAAAATAAATTTTTCTATTTCAGCATTATCGTTTACCTTTAAGTCTGGAAATCTTTTTATAAGTTTTGCCTTTAATGTAGAAAGATTTTTATTATTAAAAATATAGATAAACAAAAATATGATACCTAAAAAAAGCAAAATAAGGCTAACAAGAAGTTGCTTGATGAAAAATGCTGGTAAAGATAAAGCTAAAAAAGCAATAAAAGAAAAAAGAAATATTTTATTCAGCCTACTATTTTTCTTTATTAAGCTAAAATCTGTATTAATATCCTCGATTTCTTCTGGTAAGATCTGTTCACTTTTAGACTTATTAATAGCATCTTCTGTTGCCTTTATTTCATTTTTAATATCTTCAATTTGCTGTTTTTTGAAATCCTTTTCCTTATTTAAGCTTAAAAGTTCCTTTTCTTTTTTAGAATAATTATCAACTATCTCTTTATCAACCTGCTTAAAATTTTTTACTTCCTTTTCAAGTTCATTGTATTTTATTATATTTTCAAGATTTTCTTTTGCTATTTTATATTCTTTCTTTTTATTAATAATCTGAATCTCTTCCTCTATTTTTTTTAACTTTTCCTTTTTCTCTTCTAACTCTTTTTCTTTTTCTAAAATTAAACTTGAAAATTTAGTTATATTTTTTTCTGTTTTTTTAATCTCCTCAATTTTATAAAGAAGATTTTGCCTATCATTTTTTAATTTATTTATTTTTTCAATTAAAGATTCTTTTTCTTTATTAAGACTGCAACTTCTATTTGTTGAAGCCTTAAAATCTATTTTTGCCTTCATTTTAGTAAGGTTTACATCACTTGCCATTATTTTGTCAAATATAAGGTTAGAAAAACTCTCTTCTTTAATATCCAATCCTATTTCTCCCGCTCTTATCGCCAAAATATTTTTAAAAATTGTTGATGGGATTGGAATTTTTTCATCATCTATATCTATAAAAATATCTTTGTTTTTATCATATCCCTGATATCTTTTAAATTCTCCTATTCTACCAACATCTGTCATCTTGATAAATAGGCTATCGAAGATTGTAGTTTTTCCAGATTCATTTTTTCCATAAAATACTGTTATTTTATCAAAATCAAAAACCTTGTTTTTAAATTTACCAAAGTTTTTTAAAATAAGCTGTTTTATCAATTTTCTCCTCCACCTATTAAGAATTGACTTAATTCTTCAATAAATAATTTTCTTGCAAGAAGATAATTTTCTTTTTCATCTTCATCTGTTTCATTCGAATAGTAATTTTTCCATTTTTCCATAAATGCCTTAAATATTTCTAAATTATAGTAATTTGTTGCTTTTATAACATTTTCAGTATTAAAAAGTGAAGAATCATCTTTGTTAATTATAGATTTTTCTTCTAATATTTGCCTTATTTTTCCTTTTATATTTTCAATAGAATTATCACTATAAACTATCCCTTTGAAAATAATTTCTAAAAAGCAATTTTTAGGAAGATTTTCGAAAATTGAATTATCAATAAAATAATTATCTTTTTCTATCTCAATATTAATTCTTTTATATATACCACCACTTTCCAGTTTATTGAATATAATTTCATCTGTTTTAGTATCATAAACAATAAAGCCATGGTCGCCATCTTCCCCTTTTCTCCATATCCTTGCAGAACCAGGATATATAATCTTTCTTTCAATTTTTCTTTGATTTAAGTTAGAATTATGAATATGACCTAAAAAAACAATTTTAGCATTTACAAGATTAAAAAACTCAGTATCAAAAAAGGAATTTTCATCTTCCATATCATTTTTAAAATCTATTATACTTCCATGACCGATAACTATTCTAAACCTTTTTGAAAAATCGATATCTTTATTATAAAGAGATAAAAGATCTTTTTGAAATGGAATTATTAAAAATTCCAGTTCCTCTCCATCAAAGCTAACAATAGAATATGGAGTTTTAGTAAAGCAGAATACTTTATTACCAAAATTTATCTTTGATAAATCTTCAAGAGTTCCACCTTTAATATCATGGTTTCCAGGTACAAAAAACACTTTTTCAATAGGTGAATTTTCAACTACCGATACAAAAAAATCTTTAAGCGCTATAAGATCATTAAAACTATCAAAAAGATCGCCGCCTAAAATAAGTATATTTGAAAAATCCTTTGTCTTTTCGACAAGTTCTCTAAGTACATTTAAAGTCCAATCTTTTTCTTTATTCAAATGTAAATCAGAAGCAAAAGCTATTTTCATAAATTTTCCCTATCAATTTTTTAATAATTTTAATTTTCTTTTTATTACTTAATAAGAAAAGAATTGAAGAACATGAAAGTTTTATAAATAAAATAATTAAGATAAA
>DAOOKC010000052.1:0-12395 GCA_035385485.1 Exilispira sp. | reverse complement strand
TATTGAAACATTTAAATCAATAGAAAATATTATTGAAGAAAAATGGAAGATAATAGAAAATTCAAAAATTGGTTTTTTGAATATAGATAATGATTATATCTATGGTAAGTTAATGAGCGAGAAGAAGAAAAGTTCAAATGTTACTTATGAAGATAATAAAGATAATAAAGATATTGAAGAACTTAAAAATAAAATTGAAAGATTAGATTTAAGTAAAAATAAAAGCAAAGCAGTAGATTTAAGTAAAAAGAAAATCAAATTAAGCAAAATTAAATTAATAGAAAAAATAGATATAGAAAAAATAAATTTTAAAGATTTACTTAAAAATGATTTTATCTCGATTTTTACAATAGGCTACAAAAAAGAAAGGAATCCTTATTTTTTAATAGAAAATATTAACTTAGATGAAGATAGAATGACTTTCGATATTTTTATAAATGGAAATAATAAAAAATATAGTTTTGAAACCAGGCTTTTAGGAAAGCATTCTATTGAAAATCTTACTATTGCCATAGGTGTTGGATTTTTATTTGGCTTAAGTTATAAAGATATTTGCAGTGCAATAAAAGAAATTGAGCCTGTCGAACATAGACTTCAAATAATAAAACCAAACCCGATGCTTACAATTTTAGATGATGCTTTTAATTCTAATCCAGATTCAGCAAAGGCGGCTATTGATGTATTAAAACAGTTTACTGATAGAAAAAAGATAATAGTTACCCCTGGTTTTATTGAACTTGGTAAGATACAGTATCAAAAAAATAAGGAATTTGGCAGATTAATTTCTGAAAATGTTGATTTTGCTATTTTTGTTGGTAAGACAAATAAAGATGCTTTAATTGAAGGATTTAAAAGTTTTAATAATAATGATAAATTTTATTATGCTGAAAGTTTAGATATTGCTTCTTCATATTTACCTTCTCTTATAAATGGTAAAACAGTAGTGCTTTTTGAAAATGATCTTCCCGACAATTATGAAGGGTAAAAGATAAATTATAAAAGGTAAGAGATAATTTAAGAATAAAAAATGATGAAATAATAAAAAATAATTTTTATATTAAATATTAATAAATTTCTAAGATAATACCATGAAAGAAAGGAAAAGTATGGGAAAAAAAAGATGTCTTATAGTTTTTGGTGGTAAAAGTGTTGAACATGAAGTATCTGTTATTACGGGTCTTCAAATAATAGAAAATATTGATAAAGAGCAATTTGAACCAATCCCTTTATATATAACTAAGGAAGGGCAATGGCTGACGGGGGATTGCTTAAAAGATATTGAAACTTTTAGAAAAAAAGATTTTAAAAAGGCTAAAAATGTTTATTTGTCCTTTAATAAAAAAGATAAAAGTCAGCTACTTATAGAAAAAAATAAACCATTGAAAGTAGATTTTATATTTCCTGCTTTACATGGAACTTATGGAGAAGATGGAACAATTCAGGGTGTTTTTGAACTTTTAGATATACCTTATGCAATGGCAAATATTGGCGCATCTACAAATGGTATGGATAAGATAATGATGAAAAAAATATTTGCATATCATAATCTTCCACTTGTTCCATATCTGTGGTATTATAGAGAGGTTTTAGAAAAAAATATTGAAGAAAAAATTGATGAAATTGAAAAAAAATTAGGATATCCCCTTATTATAAAACCTTCAAACCTTGGTTCAAGTATCGGAACATCAAAGGCAAAAGACAGGAAGCAATTAAAACAATCCTTAGAAGTAGCAATGCAATACGATTCTAAAATAATTGTGGAAAAAGCTATTGTAAAAATAAGGGAAATCAACTGTTCTGTAATTGGTTATCATGATGAATTAGAAGTTTCAGTTTGCGAAGAGCCAATCGCTTTTGATAATATTCTATCATTTGAAGATAAATATATTAGATCTAATTCAAAAGGCAAAGGGTTTTCAAGGAAAATTCCAGCAGATATTAAAGAAGATATAAAACAAAAGATAGAACAATATGCTATTGAAAGCTTTAAAGCAATTGATTGTAGTGGTGTAGCAAGGATTGATTTTATTTTGGAAGATAATGAAAAAATCTATGTAAATGAAATAAATACAATTCCAGGTTCAATATCCTTTTATTTATGGCAGCCAAAAGGTTTATCCTTTAAAGATTTAATCAGCAAAATATTGAAAATTGCTGAAAGAGCATATAATGAGAAAAAAAAGAATATGTATAACTTTGATGCTGACCTTTTTAATAAGATTAATAAGAATGCTATGAAAAACTCACATAAATAAAAGGATTCATAAATTAAAAATAAGGGGATTTATAAATTTAAATGAAAGAAAAGAAAATAGTTATTATTTTTTTATTAACTATATTAATTCTATTAATTCCCTTATTTTTGTCCAGTTCAATATATAATTATACTTTTTCAATTTTTGTAGTATCAAATAATTCAAATATAATGGTCCCGTCATATTTAATGGAAGATTATTTGATTTCAAAATTAAAATGGCCAAAAAAAATGATTTTAACAGAATCTCAAATAGAAAAAATAAAACAAATAAACAGGGATTCAATTGAACCTCTTAAAAATATGATAAATACTGATTTTTTAATCCTTATAGAATTATTTTCTGATACAAATTTCTGCAGAATACATATCTATTCTTTTTTGCATAATTTATATTGTGGAAATATAATGGTATTCTTAAATGAGCCTCAAATCACGATTAGTATATTGAATTTATATTATAATCTTTTTTCAAAACTTTCTTATAATTATGATAAAGATGATTTTAAAAAGGTAATTGATCTTATTTCTAAAAAATATTTTGATGAAAACAAAAAAGAAATATTAATAGTTTCAGATAAAGCAGCCGAAGAATCTTTAATAATCCTGTTATTTATAAGATTTTATTCACAGATCATTTCGAGCAAGAATTTATTAGATCAATCTTCTTCGGAAGAAGGCAAAGGTAATGATCTAATATTATTTAATCTTACTGAAAAGATTACAAAAATTATATTAAATAAAAAATATTATGATAAAATAAATATTGCTGATAATATATTTTTTTTGATTAAAGAATCAAATATCAAAATCGCAATAACAGAATTACTTAAATCAAAACTTAATTCAACTCAATATTATCTTCTATCAATGATATTACTCTATTAAAATAAAGTAAAATATCTAATTTAAATTAATAATCTTATAATTTTCGCTTAAAGATAAGACAATGTTTTTATAGAAATTTTCAGGTTCAAAATTTTGCTTAAAAAAGATAGAGTCGACAAATGCATTTGATTCAATATGAAAAGCTTTTTCTGAAAGACTTTCTATTTTTTTATGAAGCTGATAAAAAGCACCGGAAAAATCGTTAAATCCAGAAGAAATAATGTATAAAATAGTTGTCAAATAAGGTTCAAATTCATAGTCATCTTTTATTTTAATATATTCTTCATCTTTTATGAATATCAAATATTCTTGATTTATGTAAACTAAATTATGAATATTTATATCTTTTGTAGCAAGACTTTGCAGTATTATTTGAGCATTTTCAGATTTTGCTTTAATTGTATGAAGATTTGAAATATAGTTTATGGAATAAATAGATGGATTTTCAGTTATTTGGTCAATATAATCTGATACCATTGTGCCTCCATTTGAATTAAAAGAAGAGCGAACTTTATAATTAATATTATAATTCCAGGCTAGAGAGCAAGCTCTGTCATGCATAACTTTTGCACCAGTTTTAGACATAAAATAGACAAGTTTATGATTTATATTTTTATAAGGTTTTGCTTGCGGAAAAAATTTAGGATTAACGGGATATATCCCATCTACATCAGTACAGATATCACAATTTTTTGCCTTTAATGATGCTGCCAATGCAATTGCTGTAAGATCTGATCCGCCTCTTCCTAAAGTTGTAATATTTTTCTCTTTTGAAACTCCCTGAAAGCCCGCTACTATTACAACTTTATCTTTTTCAAGCTCTTCAATTATTCTTATAGGTTTTATCGCTTCTATTTTTGCTTTCATATGAGAATTATTTGTAATAATTCCAGCTTGAGAGCCCGTAAAAGAAACAGCAGGGATACCAATATCATTTAAAGATATCGATAAAAGTGCCATGGAGATTCTTTCTCCTGTGGTCAAAATCATATCGACTTCTCTTTCAAGTGGCTTTGGGGAGATATCATAAGCAAGTTTCAAAAGTTCATTCGTATAATTCCCCATAGCAGAGACAACAATAACTATTTTACGATTCTTAAGGTAAAGTTCTTTGATCTGATGAGCTATTGAAATTATCTTTTCTTTTGTAGAAACTGATGATCCACCAAATTTTAATACATTTATATCCATATTTTCACTATAAATTTTCTTTACTTTTATAAAAGTTTTTTAAGATTTTATATTTTTTTTTGTATATATTTTTCTATTATTTTGATATAAATTTTTTTTATTTAAATTTTCTTTTATTTTATATAAATTTTTTCTTTTTTTAATTAAAATTTATTCTTATTTTTATATAAATTATTCATTTAGATAAAATAAATTTTATAGAATTTTATTTTTAAATCCAATCTAATTTTGCAGTAAAATGTCTTAATAGTTTTGGTTCATAAACTAGTTTCATTCCTCTTATTTTGTCTTTTCTTTTTAAAAGTTCACCAAGAGCAGTAGCGACAACATCCATATGTCGATTTGTATACACACGTCTTGGTATCGCAAGTCTTAGAAGTTCAAAATCTGGTTTTCTATTTTTTCCCGTCAAAGGATCTCTATCAGCAAGCAATGTGCCTATTTCAACTCCTCTAACTCCAGCTTCAATATATAATTCGACACCTAATGCCTGGGCAGGAAATTGATCATGTGGTATATGAGGTAGCATTTTGGAAGCATTTACAAAAACAGCATGTCCTCCAGCTGGATTTATAAGTGGAATACCATTATCCTTACATCTTTTATGAAGATATGCGACTTGAGATATTCTATCGTTTAAGTATTCAAATTCTGTCGACTCATTAAGTCCAACTGCTAAAGCCGACATATCTCTTCCAGCCATTCCTCCATACATGATAAAACCTTCAAAAAGGATACAAAATTGTTGTAATTTTTCATATAAAGATTTATCTTTAAGTGCGATAAAACCGCCTATATTTACAAGACCATCTTTTTTGGATGACATGGTACAACCATCAACATAGGAAAACATCTGTTTAACTATTTCTTTTATTGTCTTATTTTCATATCCTTTTTCTCTTGTTTTAATAAAATAAGCATTTTCTGCAAATCTTGCTGCATCAAAAAATAGCATAATACCATATTTATCGCAAAGCTTACTAAGATTAATAATGTTTTCCATTGATACTGGTTGACCACCAGAGGAATTGCATGTTATTGTTAAAATAAATAGTGGAATTTTTTCCCTTGGAGTAGTCTTAAAAAATGTTTCAACTTTTTCTAAATCTACATTTCCTTTAAATGGATAATCACTTTCAGGATCTTGTGACTCTTTTGTCAAAAAAGATGCTTCTATTGAATGACGAAATTCTATATGTGCTAAAGTGGTATCAAAATGCTTATTACCAGGAACAATATCACCTTCTTTAAGTAATGCAGAAAATAAAACATTTTCAGCAGCTCTTCCCTGATGCGTTGGTATAACATAAGGAAGACCTAACAATTCATTTATCGTATTTTTTAACTCATAGAAAGATGATGCTCCAGCATAACTTTCATCACCTTTCATTATGGCAGCCCATTGGTTATTTGACATACTACCTGTTCCAGAATCTGTAAGAAGATCTATGAATACATCTTCAGATTTTAATCCAAACAGTGAATAACCCGCATCTTTAATTGCTTTTTCTCTATATTCCAAAGTGGTTTTTTTTAGGTTTTCAACCACTTTTATTTTATAAGACTCAGCCATTGAAAAGTAATCCATCTTTTCCCCTTATACTATTATTTTTGTGCAAAATATTCTATAACATAAAAAAATGAATATGATTGCTCTATCTGTATATCTTTGGGCAAATTAGTCTTATCTAAAATTAAGGAATAATCTTTAGCATAGTTAACTGCTATGTTTAATAATTTTGTGTATTTTGCATAATCTCTTCTCATAACATTTATAAAATCTATTGTTTGAGATTCATAAGTCTCTAAAACTTGCTTAACAGTATTAATCATTATTTCAACTCTTTCAAGACCATTTAAAAAAATATTGAGTTGACTATCTATTACTCTTGATAAATCCTCTGCTTGAACTATATAATCAGGGAAACTATAAAGCCCTGGGATAGTGTATTGATCAATTTCACTACCCGATAAAACCATATCTATTAACTGGTTGTTGAATTCTATAAATTGTTTAATATAACCAATACTTGTATCATCAAAACCAAGGACATTTTTCATATCTAATAGAATAGAATATAAAAGGTTGTTCATTTTCATCACAGCTTCAAGGTTTTTGATGTAAAGATTTAGTAAATCTTGAGCTTTATTAACCGTGTCCACCGTTTTAGATAGACCACTTCTAAATTCCTTAATCTTTTGAACAACTTCTTTTTCCAGATCTAAAATTGTAAGAACACTATTTTTAATAGAAATGTAATTGTTAAAATTATCAATAACCATTTGATTAATCTGATCGTAGTTTTGGCCGACCAATTCTGGAAGTTTAAATGATACTAGTTGACAGTTAAGATATATTGTTGGTAATTTCGAAAAAGTACCACTTAAAAATATTGAACTTGATGAAGTAGGATAAGGGAAAATAGGAATTGTAATAGAATAGTTTTCACCCTTAAAAACTTTCATCCCTAAAGGCACATCCACTTCATCATAATCCGTGCTCTTAAACTCAGTTGTAACAAGAACAATGTATGGTAAAAGTAAATCTACCTGTTCAGAAATTGTTTCATTTTGAGGAAATGTTTGATATTCAATTTTTTCTCTTACGATTGAATTGTTGTTTGCAGTTATTCTTATTTCTAAATTTCCTTTTGAATTTATAATATTTTCTGGAGAAGTTTCCTTTCCATTCAATATATAGTTTATGTTAAAGTTAACAGGTAATTTAAATGAATCTGCAGATGGTTCTACATAAAAATATACAAGTTTGTCTTTGGTTGTTATTTCAACTTTTTGAGAATTTTGGTTAAGTTTTTCGATTCCATCATCAATCTTAAAATTACTTAGACCAAATTTATTTAAAAAAGTAATTATTTTGTTTTCTAACCATTTGAAAGCATAAGAAATCTTAATTTTAGTAGGTTGACCTTTATAATTTAAAGTTACATAAATTGTTTCATTTTTAATTATTTTGGCACTTTGAGAATATGTATTTATGGTAAAAATGATTAATAAAATAAATGTGAAAAGTATTATAAAATTTTTCTTCATAATTTTTTTGGCCTATTAGATATTCTTTTGAATTTTAAAAATAAAAAAAGGACTTGGATTAAAAGATTAATACAAAAAAAGAATAATAATAATTTAATATTTTGCAATATTTTATGAATTTTTATTTTTTGAAAAAATAGAATAAATTCTTCTTTTTCGATTATCCATATTTAATATTAACTTTGAAAAGATTAAAACCACAAATGGCATAAAAAGTTCAATAACTAAAAAACTGACAATTGCACCTATTCCTATTAGTCCCGCTATTGTAGAAACAACATTTACAGGATCAAATAGATTAAAACCAACTGTAGCTAAAAATAAGCAAAGTGCTGCACTGAAGATGGTACTTGAGGTAGATAAACTAGTCCTTTTTATAGCAAATACTAAATTATTATCTTTCTTGAATTCTTCAATAAATCTTGTTATATATAAAAGAGCGTAATCAATTGTAGAGCCAAGTTGAATTGAACCAATGATCATATTGGCTATAAATGATATTTCATGTGAAAAAATACTATATAAATATAAATTAAGCATAACGGCAAATTCAACAACAATTATAAGGATCAATGAAAAAATAGGGGAAGTAAAAAGAAAGAGTAAAATTATGAAAATAAAAATTAATGAAGCAATATTTATTCTGGCAAAGTCAACTTTAGCTATTTTTATAAAATCATATAATAATTCGGATTGACCACTGATGTAAAATTCATTATAATATTTTTTCATTACTAATTTTATTTGATCTAAAAGGTCAACAGATTCCTTTGTCCCAGGCGGATATAATATTTTTAAATATATTTTCATATAACCATTTTTGTAAAAATTTTCTATCTGATCATAAGGTATAAAAGATATTGGCATCGATGGATGGGCATAATCATTAATCGAAAATACCAATGAAACTCCATTTATTGTCTTAATTTCAGAAATTGCTTTTTGAAGTTTAAACCTATTGAAATTAATTAAGGATTTTGAAGGTATAATAATATTTATTATATCACCTGTTTTTGCAGTTCGCATAATATCATTTAATGTTTTAAATGATTCAAGATTTTTTGGCATTGAATCATCCAGTCTATATGAGATTGGAAGGTGAAAATTTTGATAAAAAATAAATGGTATTAATATACATATAATTATTCCAACTATTATTATTAGACTTTCAGTTTTATATTTGTTTTTAATCTCATGTAATTTTGAATTGATTTGATTTTTATTCTTGATATCTTTTAGTTTTATGAAATTAAAAATTTTAATATTTGAAAAAGAAAAATTTTCAAAACTTGTTTTCTCAATTATTTTATCAAAAATTAATATTAAAGAAGGAAGTACAGTAACGGAACATATAAGAGAAAGTAAAACTCCTTTAGCAACAACAATACCAAGATCAAAACCAAGTTTCAATGTCATAATTGTGATGGCAAGAAAACCAATAAAAGTTGTAAGAGATGAACCCAAAATTGAAACAAAAGTTCTATCTATAGATATTGCCATAGCAACTTTATTATCTTGCTGAATTTTTTTTTCTTCAAGATATCTATGAAATAAAAATAGAGAATAGTCCATTGAAACACCAAATTGTAATGCTGCAGTTATTGAGTTTGTAAGATAAGAGATTGAATGTAAAAAACCATTAGTTCCCATATTTATAATATATGCAATAGCAAGATTTACAATAAATAAAAATGGTGGAATGAGCGTTTTTGTGGTTAAAATAAGCATAAGCATCATCAAAAAAACAGAAACTATAAAATACCATGGAAATGCACTTGATCTAAATTCTCTTCTGAATTCCCAGTTCATGACAGAAGAGCCTGTAAATATAACATTAGGATATTTTTTAACATAATTCATTATATCACCAATGGCATCAAGAGTTAATGGATCATTATCCTGATTTAAAAACTCTACTGTTACGAATATACCTTTTCCCTGATAAAATAATTCTTTTGCTATCTCTGGCAAGAATCCTTCGGGAACAGTGAAAATGCCCACTTGATCTGGGCCCAATGCTATTTTTACTTGAGGATGATTCCTAACATATTTTATTACATCAAAATATGTTTGCTTGTCATTGACATCTTTGAAAAACAATATTGCTGAAGCTGAACTTCCAAAAGCTTCAGATAAAATTTTTTGAGCTTTTATACTATCAATATCATCTGGTAGAAAACTTGCTAATTCCCTAATAATCGTAACTTTTGACCATTGTCTAATCGACCATATTGAAAGTAAAATAAATATAATTAATATTAGGATTCGAAATTTTACTACAATTTTGCCCACTTTTTCTCCAGATTTAATTCAAAAACTTAAAAACAAAATTTAATTTTAATTTAAAATAGATAGAATTATTTTAATATGGATAACTCTATTTTGCAATTTTTCTAATGGTATCTATTATTGTTCCATCTCTGTATTCTACTAAGGCAACTATTTCATCTGTAAATTTAATTGGTTGGGGTTTGCCAGTTATTTTTTCAATATTATTTTTTAAATCATTAATATCATAAACAGGATAACCTGCATCTTTTATCCAATCCTTAATATCATTTCGTTTTGGGTTAACTGCTATCCCTCTTTCAGTAACTAAAATGTCTACATCTTCACCAGGAGTAATTACTGTAGTAACATCATCTACAATTATAGGTATTCGGCTTCTAAAAGAAGGGGCTATAACAATAGTAAGTTTTGCGCCATAAGCAGTATCGCAATGACCACCAGATGCCTCTCTAATGATACCATTTGAACCAGTTACAACATTTACATTAAACTTTGTATCTACTTCTAATGCAGATAAAATTACGACATCCAGATAATTCACAATGGGTCCAGTATTAAAAGGATTTGCATAGAATGATGAATCCATTTCTACATGATTTGGATTATCTCTCATCGATAAAGAAGCATTTAAATCAAAAGATTGCACATCATATAGAGTTTGAATAAGACCTTCCTTTAATAGTTCAACCTGATAACTGGTAATACCTCCAGTAGCAAATCTTGCCTTGATATTTCTTTTTAGCATATGTTCTTTTAAGAATTTTGTTGTAGCTAAAGCAGCGCCACCAGAACCAGTCTGGAATGAAAACCCATCTTTAAAATATGGAGATGCTGCAATTATATCAGCACTTATTCTAGCTAAAAGCAAATCCATTGGATTAGTTGTAATTCTGGTAGCTGCAGTTCCAATTTTTTTAGGATCTCCGATATTGTCAACTTTAACTATATAATCAACAAGATAGTGAGGAATAGAAATTCTTGTTAAAGGAGTTTGTTTTATATCATTTGTAATAGCAACAACATAATTTGCATATTTAGCATCAATATGGGAATACCCAAGAGAACCACATGGTGTTATAGAATCTGTACCATTGATATTACCCATAAAATCACAACCAGGAGCTGCAATGAAAGCAACATCAATTTTAGTACTACCTTCTTCGATTCTTCTTGCTCTACCGCCATGAGAATGGAATAGAACAGGATATTCTATTTCACCATTTGATGCCATTTCGCCAAGTTTCTTTCTTAGACCTGATGTTATTATCTTGGTAATTACTTTATCTTTTACATAAGGTGCAATGACATCGTGTGGTTCTGTTAAACTTGAAGGGGCAAGTGTTAAATTCTTTATACCCATTCTTGCTATTGCTTCAATCACTGGAACCAATACCATATCACCATTTCTAAAATGGTGATGAAAAGAGATAGTCATACCATCTTTTAGTCCAGTAGCTTTTATAGCTTCTTCTATGCTTGATAATACTTTATTTCTATCAGATGAATATCTTTTAATTATTCCGCCTTGTTTATTAATCTGCTCAGGATTATAAGAGTCACTTCCCATAAAAGGTTTTAATTGTCCATATCCTTTTATTGATTCGGGAATATATCTACCTACAGCATTTTTATGCATTTTATTCACCTCTTAATTTTATTAAATATTTAATATTTTATAAAACTAAATATCAGATGGATTTATACCCGCTCTTGATAAAGTAATCTCTGCTCTTTTTACGACAGGATAATCTATCATTTTACCATTTAAACTTACGACTCCACCCTCGTTTTGTCTTGAAGCCTTGATTATCTCTATTGCTTTTTCTATTTCTTGCGGGGTGGGATTAAAAACTTCATGTATTATTTGAATTTGCCTTGGATTAATGCAAGCTTTTCCATCAAAACCAAGTTCCTTTATTGTCTGAGTATCTTTTCTAAGACCTTCGTCATCATTTACATCTGAATATACTGTATCAAGTGCAGCAACTTTTGCAGCTGAAGCTGCTAACGCAACTTTTGCTCTTGCCCAGTAAAGTTCCTGTCCTTCTCTGGTTCTTGTAACTTTTAAATCTGCTGTAAGGTCTTCACCACCTATTGTTATTGCAACAATTCTTTTTGAACTTTTGGCAATATCATATGCATTTTCAATAGCAATAGCTGTTTCCAACATAGGTACAATTTTTGTGGTTCCAATTGGAATATTATTTTTCTCTTCAATTTGGGAAATTAAATTTTCATAATTGATAATGTCTTCTACTGATGAAGTTTTAGGAAGTCTTATTGCATCGGGTTTTAAAGGAATAATAGCTTCAAGATCATCTTTACAAAAAGGTGTATCAATTGCATTGATTCTAACTACAACTTCTATATCGCCAAAATTTAAAAATGAAAGTGCTTGAGAAACCAAAAAGCGAGCTGAATCTTTTTGGTATATTGAAACAGAATCTTCAAGATCTAAAAGAACACCATCTGCTCCAAACACCATACAATTTTGAAGCATTGAAGGAGAATTGCCGGGGACATAAAGCTGACTTCTTCTTTTTTCTATCTTTTTCATCTTTCCCTCTAAAAAATTTTTTTTAAGGTTTTTAAATAATTTTCTATTTTATTTTATTTTTATTTTATTTTTATTTTATTTTTTTTGTTTTTTTTTATTTTTTTTATTTTTTTATTTTTATTTTTTATATTTTTATTTTTTTTTTTTTTTATTTTTTTTTTTTTT
>DAOOKC010000051.1:0-12683 GCA_035385485.1 Exilispira sp. | reverse complement strand
TCAATAAATAACTATGAATTTATTTTAGAAGATAATTTAATTGAATATATGAAGAATGAGGTTTCAATTTTTTTTAAGGATTGAAAATTGAACTATGATGAATTAAAAAAACTTTCAGATAAAAAGTTTTTTGACTCACTTTCGATTGATGAATTAAAAAATTACGCAGAACTTTTAAGAAAATATTTAATTCAGGTTTGTAGTAAAAAAAGCACACATTTAGCCTCTAACTTAGGTACAATCGAAATATTTCTGGCTTTAAATAAGGTTTTTGATTTTTCAAAGGATCTTATAACTTTTGATGTTGGGCATCAAATCTATACTTATAAGATTTTGACTGGAAGGTTTGATAGATTTTCCACACTCAGACAATTCAATGGGCTTTCTGGATTTCCAGATCCAGATGAATCAAGTTTTGACCTTTTTAAGGTAGGACATGTCGGGTGCGGACTCCCTTTAGCACTTGGATTAAGTGCGGGGCTAAATAAAGAAAATAATGAAGATAATTTTATCAAAAAAGATAAAGAAAATTTTACTCAAAGGCAAATTATAACATTAATAGGAGATGGCTCTCTTACAAATGGAGCTACTCTTGAAGCTTTAAATTATATTTCAAATAGAAAAAATGGAAAAATCATAATAATATTAAATGATAATGGGATGTCAATATCTGAGACTATTCCTACAATTACAAAAAAAATGTCATTATTTGCGACAAAGTTAAATATTCGAGGTAGCCTTGAACAAAAGTTAAGAAAAAAAGGACACTCAGCTGCTATTGAAGGATTGGTAAAATTTTTTCGCTCAATGAAAAGTTTAATATTGCCAAAACAGATTTTTGAAGATTTTGGCATAAGATATGTTGGACCAATAGATGGGCATAATATAAAGGAGCTTATTGATTATTTTTCCTTTGCCAAAAATTTTCCACAAACAATTTTAGTTCATGTTAAAACAGTTAAAGGTAAAGGTTTTAAACCTGCCGAAGAAAATCCCGAGCTATTTCATTCTGCACCACCTTTTAATCCTTTTACAGGTGAGGCGAAGCAATCTACAAATAATTTTACAAACCTTTTTGGCAAAATATTGACAGAAAAAGCAAGAGAAAATAAAAATATTTATGCAATTACAGCAGCCATGAAAACTGGTTGTGGACTTGATAACTTTGAAAAGGAATTTGGCGATAGATTTATAGATGCTGGTATTGCTGAAAGTCTTGCCATTTCTATGGCAGCAGGTCTTGCAAAAGTCGGTAAAAATCCTGTTGTGGCGATTTATTCTATTTTTCTATCAAGGGCTGCAGCGCAGGTTTATCATGATGTTGTTTTGAACCACTTACCTGTATTTTTTGCTATTGATAGAGCGGGTCTTGTTGGCATAGATGGACCTACTCATCATGGATTATATATTTATCCTTATCTTTGTTCTCTTCCAGATATTTATCTTTTCAATTGTAGCTTTTCTGAAGATATGGAGGCTGCATTCTCACTTCTTGGAAACTCTAAATTACCGGTATTTATGCAATATCCAAAGGATGTCGTAAAATCATTTGAAGAAGAGCTTAAAGAAATATCTTATGAAATAAATCAATTTAATAATGATAAGATAAAAAAAGAGAATATTACAATCGAAAATAATGATATTTACAAATCAGATGAAGAATTTCATGGTTTTTTAAGTTCACAATATATACCTTTTGAAATAAATAAAATATTCTGTCAAAATAATAATAAAATTGCTATTATAAGCGTCGGAAGCTCATTTTCAATATGTAAAAAAACATTTATCGAGCTTTATAAAAAGGGTAAATATGTTGATTTTTATTATATAAGCATTATTAAGCCTTTTAATGAGAATGAAGCATTGAAAATAATATCAAATTATGAAAATATTATAGTAGTTGAAGAGTCTCCCTCATCTTCATATATTTATCAAAAATTTAGCGAACTTGCTTCTAGGCTCAACAATATAAATAAAAAAGATTACAAGGATAATAAAAATAATAAAGATATTAAAGATAATAAAAATACTAAAAACAATAAGGATAATAGAAACAATAAAGATAATAAATATAATGAAAACAATGAAAATAATTATTGTATAAAGGTTATCCCATTTACACTACCCGATATTATTATAACTCATGGAACAAGGGAAGAGCTTTTTGACCTGATCGGTTTCTCTTCAAAAGAACTTTTGAAAACAATAGAAAATTTAAGTTTTTTTCAATAAATTTATTTTTTCAGGAGAATCGATGATTTTTCATACTATATATGATTTGTCTGATAATAATATCTATAATTTACAGGCTGAACTTAAAAATATTAATGTCAGCGAAGAAGTCATAGATTATATGGCTGATAAATTCAGATATAAAAGATACTATATTAAAAATCTTGATTTTAGAGCTGCAAATATACTAAAACAGGAAGCCTTATCCTGTGGTTCAGATGCTGCTATTTCATATAAGACATATACAATGAATCCAGAAAAAACAGATGTGCTGCTTTGTGCAAGCATAGTTCAACTTAAAAAGATCTCTGATAAACTACTAAAACAACCATTTAAACTAAGAGAACTTGGAAAAGACCTAAAATATTTGATTGAAACAAAAGATTTTAATCCAATTAAAATAGGAAAGCTTGAAATAAGACCAGAAAATAGATGTTATATAATGGGTATTATTAATGTTACCCCTGATTCATTTTATAGTGGCTCACGTTATGGTGATTCTGGTGTAAATTTAAAGGAACTTGAAAAAGCTGTTTTGAAAATGATTGAAAATAAAGTGGATATCATAGATATAGGAGGAGAATCCACACGTCCTTCAAGCGATCCTGTTCCTTTAGAAGAAGAGATAAAAAGGGTAATTCCTGCAATTGAATTGATTAGAAAGTTAACAGATATACCGATTTCTATCGATACCTATAAAGCAAAAGTAGCAGAATTGGCTATAGAAAAAGGGGCAGATCTTATAAATGATATTTCAGCACTTTTGATGGATGAAAAGATGGTTGATGTAGTTAAAGAAAGTGGAAAACCCTTAGTTTTAATGCATATGAAAGGAACACCTAAAAATATGCAACAAAATCCCACCTATGAAAATTTAATTGATGAGGTTTATCAATTTTTTAAATCAAGAATAGAATTTTGTATTGAAAAAGGAATAAATGAGGATAATATTATAATAGATCCAGGAATAGGTTTTGGTAAGAGATATAAAGATAATCTTGTTTTGACTAAATATCTTGGAGCTTTTAAGACATTAAAAAAGCCTATTTTATATGCTGCATCAAGAAAAAGTTTCATTGGTAAAGCTCTTTCTGAAACTGATGAACCAGTTTTGCCAGAGGAAAGGCTATTTGGTTCACTTGCAGCCCACCTTATAGCATCAAATACTGCTGTCATTATAAGGGTACATGATGTTAAAGAAACTATAGATATGGAAATTTTAAGAAGGAAAATAAATGAGGTAGACAGATTTGAGCATAATTAAAATAATAGAGATTATTTTTAAAAACTATCTAATACCATTTTTAGATATTGTAACAATGACTTTTGTTATCTTTTATGTCTATCTTTTTATTCAAAAAACCAAGGCAGTTGATTTAGCCAAAGGATTACTTATAATTCTTGTTGTTTTTTTTGTCATGGAGTTAATTGGTTTTCCAATAATCTCCTGGCTTTTCGAAAAACTTCTTTATAATATTTTACTTTTAGTAATTATTCTTTTTTCTCCCGAGATTAGAGTTATCTTGATGAATGTTGGAAAAGACACTTCAAAAATATTGACTTCTAAAAAAGATGAAGATGCACTTCAAAAGATTATTTCAAGTATAATAAAACTTGCACAACGAAAAGATGGGGCAATATTTGTCTTTCAAAGAAAAGAAAATCTTTTCGATATTATCTCAAGCTTTGTATCATGGGATGCTGAGGTTTCGGAGGAAGTCATACTTTTTCTTTTTGATAAAAGATCAATTTTCCACGATGGAGCCATAATTATCGATAGAAATTTCAGAATTAAGGCTGTTGCCGCCATTTTGCCTTTGACAGATACTACGCCCGATTCTAATATCTTAGAAAAGCATATTGGAACAAGACATAGAGCCGGACTTGGTATCTCAGAAAAGTCAGATGCTATTGCTATTGTAGTCTCAGAAGAAACAGGGCAGATATCTATTTTTGATGATGGAAAACCTTATATGAATATACCTCCTCAAAACCTAAAGGCAACTTTTATAGAGCATCTTTATAGAGAAAAAGAGGAAGAGGAGATAGAGTTAATTGAGGAAGAGGAAAATGAAGAAAATGAGGATAATATAAATAATAAAGATATTAATAAAAATAGTAAATTATAAAGAAAAGAAGAATGATAAAAAATAAAATAAGATAATAAAAAAAGAGTGATAAAAAATAAAATAAAATAAAAAAATAAATAAAAGGTTGATTAAAAATAAAAAACCAGAAATAAAAAAAGAGAGAAAATAAGTAAGTTAAAAAGGGTAAAAGATGCCTTTATTTAAAAGTAAAAAAATTAAAGATTTTATTATACAGGTTTTTCAAGATATTAAGGAACATCCTGTTCCTTTTGTGATATCTTTAGTAATTTCATTGATGCTATTTTATTATATTGCTAATATTGGCACACAAAGTCTTCTTGTAGTAAGTGATTTACAATATAAGATGAATTCAAATGATTTATTTATTATCAATAAAAAGGCAATCAAGATAAAGATAACTTTAAGAGGAAAACCAGATGACTTAAAACTTGTAAATGAAGATATAATAAAAACATATCTTGATGTAGATGCTAAAAAACCTGGTGAGTATAATTTTAAGGTGTTTGTAGACAATCAGTATCTTCCTGATAATGTAAAAGTTACAAAAGTCGAGCCATCGTTTGTAAAGCTAAGTTTAGATAAAATATTCAGGAAAAAGGTTAAGATTGAGGCCAATATTACTGGAAAATGTGAAAAAGGATATTATGTTTCGCAGGTTAGCTTCACTAAAACCCCTTATATTATAGTTGAAGGACCATATTCACTTCTTTCTACAACTGAAAGTGTGAAGACATCTGAAATATCTGTTGACGGATTAAATTTCCCATTAATTCTTCCAATTAAACTTGATAATGAGCAACTTAAGATAGTATCGCCATTAGATAATCAAATAATCATAGATATAAGACCATTAAGTATATTTAAAAAATTAAATGATATTCCAATTTTATTATCCAACAAAAGTAATAGGTTTGTCTACAATCTTTCTGTAACTAAATTCAGCGCAGATTTGCTGGTTACTGAAGATATCAAGGATAAAATATCTTCTTCAGATTTAATATTTGTAATTGATTGTGAATATTTTCAATCTCCCGGAACTTACACATTGAAAATTTTACCTAAAACTAATTCCAATATAAATGTTTTAAGTACTGATCCAGAATATGTTGAAATAACAATAAATATAGTTGAAACTGGAAATTAAATGGTGATGAAATAATTAAAAGATAATAAAAATATCAGAAAAGATAAAATAAAATAATAAAATAATAAAATAATAAAATAAAGAATAATAAAATGAGATAATCAAATGCGATGATAAAATAGAATAATAAAATGAGATAATTAAATTCGATGTTAAAATAGAATAATAAAACAAAATAATAAAATGAAATAAGAAAATGGAATAAGAAAATTTAATAAAATTGGCAGGAGGAAAAGATTGGCTAAGATATTACCTTTAAGACTTGGAGTAAATATCGATCATTTTGCTACATTAAGAAATGCAAGAAAAGAAGGTTTTCCTTCTATAACTCAAGCTGCTACAATGGCGATTTCAGCCGGAGCTGATATGGTAGTATGTCATTTAAGAGAGGATAGAAGACATATAAATGATGATGATCTTTATTTATTGAAAAAAGTTGTGGTTAAAGATTTAGATCTTGAGATGGCTCTTAGAGATGATGTGATCAAGATTTCTTTAGATGTAAAACCCGATAAGGTCACGATCGTCCCTGAGAGGAGAGAGGAAGTCACTACTGAAGGTGGTCTTGATGTTAAAAAACACTTTGATCAACTTAAAGATTTAATAAAAGAATATAAAAAAGAAAAGATAGAAACATTTTTATTTGTCGAACCAGATATTGAAATAATCGAGCTTGCAGCAAAACTTGGTGCTGATGGAGTTGAGCTTCATACTGGAAGATATAGCAGGGCAAAAGGTAAAGATGTAATACATGAATATAAAAGGATTAAGATTGCAGCAGAAAAAGGAAGCGAATCGGGATTACTTGTTGCAGCAGGACATGGACTTGATTATCAAAATAGTGCCTTAATTTGCACAATACCACAGATTTTTGAGCTTAACATAGGTTTTTCTATAATAAGTCGTGCTTTATTTGTTGGTTTTGAAAATGCAATAAGGCAGATGAAAGATATTATGATGTTAAATAGAAATTGCTCTTGACATAAATGGATAAAATGGCATCTATTTTTTTGCGGATAATTTATTTATAACTTTATTTTGTTATTTATTTTAGGTCATTTTTTGAAGTTTAATTTTTTATTAAACAGATTTTAATGTAGAAAGTTTTTAACATAAAAAATTTTGTTAATATATATAAAATTCATTTATATAAAATTCATTGATGCGGGCTAGTGTAATGGCAGCACGACAGACTCTGGCTCTGTTTGTGAGGGTTCAAATCCTTCGCCCGCAGTTTTTGTGAAGGGACTGTCTTAAAAATAAAAGGCAGTCCTTTTTTTTATGTTTTCATTAATTTTCTAATCCATATTTTTTTTGTTGAATAATGTAAAATTTGTATTATTCATAATTATATTGCTCACAATATTTTAATTATAGAAGATTTTAATGAGATGGAGTCTGCTTTATATAAACAAAGCAATAGTGGTCTAAATATCTTAGCTTTGTTCGACAGAACTTCTGGATATGACTCAAGTAATAATGATTGGACAGGAACAAGATTATATTATGTTAACCCAGATAATGATTTAATTAAGATAAATTCGACATTATTAAAAGACTATGGTGAGCTTGATATGGGAAATCCTTCTACCTTAAATAATTTTATAACTTATGCAAAACAGAACTTTACTTATCAACATTTGATGTTAATACTATGGAATCATGGAGGCGGAGCAAGAGTAAAATCTTTTTCCTTGACCACTTCAAGTAATATAGAAAAAGATGTATGCTTGGATGATACAAGTTCTGGATCCTGCTTATATTTAGATGAGCTTCAAACAGTCTTGGCTTCTCAATTTTCTTCTTCCAATAAACTTGATATCCTTGGATTTGATGCATGTCTTATGGCAACAGTTGAGGTGGCATATGAATTTAGAAATCTTGCTTCATATATGGTAGCATCTATGCATACTGAACAGGGTGATGGTTGGGATTATGAAAGTCTGTTTTATGGTGGAACTTCAAATTGCCCTTTACTTGATCCTAACAGTATTACAGCTGAACAATTAGCCATAAGGGCAGTAAAAAGCTACCATGATTTTATTGAAAACACCTTAACTAAATCTGCTGAAACAATGTCTGCAGTGGATTTATCAAAGATTGAAGATATAAAAACAGCTTGTTGGAATCTGGCATCTCATCTTGATGATGATCCTGTATATAAAACAATTTATGAATCAATTTTAGATGATGAAGCAGCTGTCCATTTCTGGCAAGATCTTAAAGATTCACTGAGTTTCCCATATATAGATTTATATAATTTTATGGATGCAGTTGTAGCATATTATTCAAGCTATTCCGATATTGTTACTTACGCTAAGGCAGTTCAAACTGCAATGGAATCTGCTATTTTGTATGCTTACTCTGATGATGGATATAGTGGTGAAACCTACTATTTTGGTGATGGGGCAAGTGTAGGTAGAGGTCTTTCAATTTTTGTTACAAGAGGACATGAATTATATAATGGTGACTCTGCTTATGCCAATCAATGGTGGTATACAAGTATTGAAACAAATGAATGGTGGACGGGCGGTCATTATTATGGATTAATTGATTTTGCATATTCTGATGCAGATAACAATGTAGAAACCTGGTGTGAGCTTTTCGAATACTGGTATGATCCAACAAATCAATATACTCCATCAAGTTATTGATTTTAAATAAAATATATTAACTGACTGATTTTTTCCAATCAAAAAATAATATTAAAACCTTTTTGCTACGCACTTTTTTTTTAATTTGTTGATTTTTAAAAAAATGTATTTATATTATTAATTAATTAAGAAAATGTTAATATTTGAGGAAGGATAGTTTTATGAATAATAATTTTTTTTATTCAGAACATAATTTTTTAATTCTTATAATTAGTTTTTTAGCTTTTATTCTCTTAAAAATTTTTGCTGATGAAAAAATAAAAAGAAAAAAACTATTCAATATTTTTTTAATCTTAAATATTGCAGCAATTATATACCAAATAATAATTTATATAATTTTTTTCTACTCAATTATCAGTTTAAGATATTTAGAAAATTTCTCTTTTAATAATATTAGTAGCTATGCTATGATTATTTTTATTTTACAAATTATCCCTATTATCATTGTGGTTTTAGGTTTATTTAGTTTAATAATTTCATTTGATTTATTTCCCATTAGAAAAAAAGAGCAAAATTAAAATAAAGATTATAAAGTTCAAAAAGGAGGTTAATTATGATAATTTCCACAACACCAAATCTTGAAGGGAAGACTATAAAATCATATATTGGTATTGTAAGTGGTGAAGCCATTCTTGGAGCAAATATATTTAGAGACTTTTTTGCAAATATCACAGATATTATAGGTGGTAGGGCTGCATCTTATGAATCTGAGCTTAGAAAGGCGAAAGATATAGCATTAAAAGAGATGATGGAACAGGCTACTTTTCTTGGTGCAAATGCAGTTGTTGGAGTAGATCTTGATTATGAAACAATAGGTCAGAGCATGCTTATGGTTAGTACAAGCGGAACTGCTGTAATTTACGAAGATTAAAATAAGAATTATAATAATTAAAATAAGAATTGAAATATGATTTTTCATGCTTATAAGATTGTATAATTTTTTGTTAAATTTTATTTCAAATATAGTTGGTAAGATTCTTGTATTTATTGGTACAAATGAAGTTTTTTATCCCGATTGTTTAATTTTAGAAGAGAAAGCAAAGAAATTAAAAAACACTTCAGTAAAATTAATTATTGAAAAAGATTTTATACTTGACAGGCTTTTTTCCCCATTCCCTAAAAAGGCAAGAACATATAAACAGATAAAAAATTTTATTGAGGAAGTTATATGAAAATTTATCATTTCGATTCTTTAGACGATATTTCAGGTGAAAATGGGAAAAAAGATGGCTATAGGGCTGTAAAAGTTAAAACTTCATTTGGTCCAGAGGTAGCAAAAGTTGCAATTGAGCCATGGGGTAAAGTTTCTCCCCATAAGGCTGATGTTGATGTTATATTTTATGTTGTCAAGGGAAGTATTGAAGTAACAATTGATGAGCAAAAGGTGATTTTACATGAAAATGATTGTCTTGAAGTGCCTAAAAACAGTACAAGAAGCTCTGTAAATAACCATGATATAAAAGCAGAGTTTTTGATTTTCAGATTGACTAATTAATAGATTTTAATCTTTTAATCTGTTAAAAAAAAAATACTTCTAAAATATATAGTATTCCTGTATTATCAAAAATAAAGGTAAAACCAGGATAAAATTTTGAAACTATTAAACAGGTTATTTATGATTAAAGATAAGAAAGAAATTGAAAAATTTGAAATTAATCTAATTAAAAATGATAATGCAGATTTTAATAAAAAATTGCAGATATTTGATCAACTGTTAATATTTGCAAGGCAACAGGGATATCTTCCACCAAAAAACCTGATATAACAATTGGCGTCGATACTTCTAAAGCTGAAGTAATAATAAGACTTTTAAGGGAATTATATTTAAAAATATTGGTGAATGATCCAGTTGAATTTATCAAAAAGACCATGGTAATTCCAGCCATTGATGAAGAATCCGGTATTAGAATAGATATTATTTTCTCATTCAGTGAGTATGAAAAAATTGCTCTTGAAAGGGTAAAAAAGGTGGAAATCGATGGAGTTCTTATAAATTATATATCTTTAGAAGATTTGATTATTCATAAAATTATATCAGGGAGAGCAAGAGATTTAGAAGATATTAAAAATATAATGCTAAAAAATGAAGATATTGATGAAAAATATATTAATCTTTATGCCAGAAAAGATAGTAGAGTACTGTCTGGTTTAATAATTATAGAGGTTATTTTATTTTTTCTTTATATTTTTAAGATTGATTTTATTATTTATTTTAATTTTATAATTCCAGATTTTATAAGGTTTTTAGCAATTTTATCAGGAATTTTTGGTGTTTTTATTATAGGATGGGCAAGTTTTACTCTGGATGGAGAATTTTCCGAAACCATTGAATTAAAAGAAGGACATAGACTTATCACAAATGGTCCTTATAAATATATTAGGCATCCTATTTATTCTGGTTTTATTATATTACATTTAGGAGTAACTATTGCACTTTCAAATCTTATAATTTTTATTATATATAATATGGGGCTTTTGGTATTATTAATAGAAAGGATACCAAAAGAGGAAAAGGTCTTAAATCTATATTTTGGTAAAAACTACGAAGATTATTGTAAAAAAGCGGGAAGATTTATTCCAAAGATTAGAAATAATATAAAACAATATTTCTTCAAAAAATAATAATATAAAATTTATTTATTCTGAAAAATAGTATTTATTCTGATAAGAAATATTTATTTTCTATCAAAGTATTTATCAAATTCAAAAAATTTTAGCATTTTTTAATCTATTATAAATCGAAAACCTGTTTTTTAGCAGTTATTTACAGTATTTTAAGGCTCTTGACAAAAATAAAAAAATATGATAGGATAAACCTGTAATTGGGAAGATTAAATATTTTCTATATAATTAATATAATCAGTTTATTAAATATAATCTGTAAAATTTGAATTAAATCTAAAGGTAATTTAAAGTAAAATTAAATATAACAATTAAAGAGAATTACCTATAAAAAATAAATTTTTGTAAGATTTTTAATTTTTATAAATCTATTTTTAAAAATTAAATTAAAAAATAAATAAAAAAATTATTAAAAGTAAAGAAGAATAAAAATATTATTAAAAATATTATTAAAAATATTAGGAGTAAGAAGATGAGATTTTCATGTAAAATTTTCCTTGAAAATCAGACTGAAATTCCAAATAATTATCGTTCTCATCTAATTTCACTTATTAAAGAATCAATAAAGAAAAGTGGAGATGATGGAGAGCAGTTTTATGACAGATATTATACTTCAAATAATGCAAAACCATTCACATTTTCGACTTACATTCCCTCTAAAAGATTAAATAATATAAATTATTTAAATGGAGAATATATAGTTTTTTTCTTCTCTTCTTATGACTATGAATTTTTAATCAGAGTTTATAATGGTCTTATGAAAATTAAAAAATATCCTTTTTTATCCTCAAAAATAGGAGCAATAAAAGATTTTAATATTTTGTCTAAGAAAAGTTTTAATCAAAAAGCAATATTTAAAACACTTTCACCATTTCTTGTAAGAAATGTTGAAAATGGAGATATATATGTTTATCCAGAAAGTGCAGAAATTAATAGTAGAGATAAAAATATTGTAAATGCAAAAAACTGGCAAAGTTTGGATGAGAAAGAATTTATTGAAAAACATCTTTCGACAAGTCTTAAAAATCTTGTAAAACAACATCTTTCGATTGATGATTTTCCATTTAGCATAAAATTATTAAATCCAGTCATTGTTCCTGTAATTCATAGTTCATCCAATCCTTTACATAGTTTTAAGAAGACATTTCCAGCTATAAAATGCAATATGGAAATAGAAAGCTTCTCTGAAATATTGAACCTTATCTACGATATAGGCATTGGAGCAAGAAGAAGCGAAGGATTTGGGATGTTGGAGGTGGTATAGTGAACGAGGAATTGACTTTTACACTAACAGGAAATTTTCAATATGATCTGGGAATTCTGGGTTTAAAAAAGATTTTGGATTTCTTTGTAATAAAGTATGAAAGTGATGGCAAATTTTATATCAGTATAGATAGAGATAAGGGAAAAATACTTGAAGATATAATTGCAAAACTAATGTTCGATAATGGAATTAATTACTTTTGGGATAAGGTTAGATCAGATAAAGAGCTAAATAGTCAAATTGAGAATTTAGGCATTACTTTAACTGATGAAATTAGGACTTATGATACAAAAAGAGGATTGGAAAGCATAGTTGAAGAGATTTATAATAAAATAGAACTAAGAATACCGCAGGACATAAACAACAGAGAAGAATTATTAATGAAAATACAGAGTAAAATATGGCAAAAAGGGGTTAATTTATTAAATAACATATTATTAAATTTTCAACCAGATATGAAAGTAACAGGAAAAGATGTTCTAACAAAAGCAAAAGAAAAATTAGTTAAAGATGTAATTCCAGGTAAAAGATGCTCGTTTTGTAATCAAAGGGACGGGAAAAGATTAACTCGTGATGTTTTCTTCTTTGCGCCAGCTCAGTTTAATGTTTCCTGGTTTAATGAACCAAATTTATTTATATGCCCAGAGTGTTTAGTA
>DAOOKC010000050.1:0-12696 GCA_035385485.1 Exilispira sp. | reverse complement strand
AAAAGTGCTTTAGTCTCATCATCTTTTATTAATTTTGAATTTGAATTTAAATATTTAAGTATTGAAATATTTCTATCTAGATTCTTAAAATTAAGCATAAGCTCATCTTTTATGTCTTCTGCTTGTTTTAAGTATAAAAACTTATAAACAATATCATCAAGAGAAAAGAATTTATTAATTATTTTTTCATCCTCTATAAATTCATTATTTAATAACAATAATATATCATAAAGCCGATTAATATAAATTGTTGTAGAGACTTTTGATTCGATCTGAGTTAAAAAAGTCTGAGAGATAAGATCAATAAGGTCATTTGGAAGTTGAGTTATTGAAGATTTAATAATTTCTTCTATCTTTTGAATAATTTTAGATTTAATATTCTCATATTTTATAAAAGATTTATTAATAGTGCTGTTTGAATCTAAAATATTTATATATGTTATTTCCAGTACCTGGTAAGAAAGCCTTACAGTTTCAGTAAAACTTTTTATTTTATCGTAAACAATCATGAATGAAGACTTAGAGGAATAATCTGGAAATTCATCAAAATCATTTAAATGATTTACATCATTTGCATATTCTATCAATCGTTTATAATATTCAAAGTAATTTCTCATCTGAAAATAAAACTCAAGATAATGATATCTTATAAACTTATAATCCAAAATCTCACTTTCAACACTTTGATATATTTCTGAGTATTTATTTAAGATTTGTAATAATTCACCCTGGCTATTTTCTATGCTTTTTAATTGTTCATTTAATCTTTTTTCAATTTCAAAACTATTTTTTTCAGCTGTGTCAATTTTTTGTATAAAATTGTTATTCTTTTCGATAAGGTAAAAGATTCTTTCAAAAAAAATATCTATTAAATCATTTAAGTTTTCTACTTTTTTATTTATCTCATTTGAAAATAGATCGAATTTGTTTAATGAAATTTTTTCATTGGATTTGACAAGTTCTTTTTTATTTAATGAAAAAATTCTATCATTTTTTGTCGGTTGAAAAACTTTGGAATTTATTTCTACCTTGGCATCATTTACAAAATTGATAAGTATCTCTTTTGAAATCTGAAGAATAATAATACCATTATATATAATTAAATTTTCACCTGAGCAGTTTATATTAATTTTATCAAGAGTGTTTATATATATAGTACCATTTACCAGTTCAATTTGATTATTTTTTATTTCTAAAGTTGATGATGGCAAAACTCTTATTAAATTATTTTTTGAATGAAACTCAAGGTAACCATTTTTATCTGTTATTAACCTGCAATTTGAAGGAATTATTGAACCATCAATTAATTCAAATGGGGTGTTGAAATTCGGTAAAATGTATTTTACCAGACCTTTTATCAGAAAAGTTTTATATAGATCTTCATTTTGAGCATAAATCTGTTTTGAAGATAAAAGTATTAATGATAATACAAAAAGAATTAAAATAAAGTATGAAAAATATTTATGGATAATATATTTAAATTCTTTTTTTATTTTAAAAATTTTTGAATAAGCTATATGATTTTTATCTTTTATTATTTTATCTATCATAAGAACTCCGAAAATTAGAATTTAAAAATTTTAAAAATATTTATTAAAACAACTAATTATTAAAATTAAAAGATATATGAAATATTTATGTCTATGTAAAGATATTCATAAAAATCAAGATTTAATTTATCATTAAAGCTTTTATATGAGACTAAACCCTCTACTCCCAGATTTTTAGTTATAAAATATATAACCATAAATTTAATTTGAGCATAAATCTCTGTAATATTAGATCTATTTCCAAAAGTTGTTCCAATATCATTTAATAATAGTAAAGATAATGAAGGACTTGGAATAAATTTTAATACTAATTCAAAAAATATTAAAAAATCATTTTCATCACTTTGGGAAAACCAATAAGTATATTGCAATGAAGATAAAAAATCTATCATAAAAATATTTGAAGATGAATAAAAGATAGTATTTTTAATCTCTAAAATGCATCTATTAAGATCAGAAGGGAGATTTTCCTGAGGATAATATAATAATCTTAAGTCTATTGAATGAGAACTTTTTACATTTTCTGACAAAAGGATAGTAAATAATAATTTTTCTTTAATTTCTGAATAATCAATATCATCAGCTAATACTGAAGATAAAAATTTATTGTAAATAAGATGTAGTTCTGAAGAGAAACTCATATTTGTTGAAAATAAGGAAAAAAATAGATTTGAGATGGAAAATCCTATAAAATTTCCACTGGTATTATTAAAAGAATAGCCACCTGAAACAGTAATTTTTGGTATAATCATTTCATTTACAGATGGGAAAAATGTCATTTTGGTAGTATAAACTGCTTTAAGCAAAGAATAATAAAATTTATCATCTGTTTTATATGTTATATCGATTGAATTGGAGAGTATATTGTTTGAAATAGGAATAGAAATAGTTGTATTTAAAAAGAAATTGGCAGGAGATCGAATTAAAGTTGTATTAAGCTGATCATATTCAGCACCAAATGAGAAATTAAATAAATTTTTTTTAAATGATTGATAATCAAATTTTGTAAATACAAAATTTCCAGTATAATAATTTTCATCAATCAAAAACAAATTGAATGGGATATAAAAAATGCAATATTTTATTAAATTATTAGAAGATTTATAGGAAAAATCTAAGTTTAATTTATCAATAAAGAAATTATCTAAAGAATAGTAAAAATTATTTAAAATGAAAAAGCTTGTTGTAGATGATGAGTATCTATAAGATAGACCTACATATGGCAAAAAATTTGTACTTATGCTTGAATACATATTGACATAATTATAACCAAGAAGGGCTGTAAATTGAGCATTTACATTAATAGTTGAAAAAATAATTAATGAGAAAAGAATAAAAGAAAGTAATAAAAAGAAAGTAATTTTTTTATAGATTGGATTTTTCATATAATTCATTTTTCTACCTAACATAATAAAATATAGAACAAATATTGACAAAAGCAATTTCAAGTATATAAATAGATTGAGCCGGAATGGCGGAACTGGTAGACGCACGAGACTCAAAATCTCGCGAGCTTCACAGCTTGTAAGGGTTCAAGTCCCTTTTCCGGCAATTCATATTATATTTTTCGGTAAAAAATTCTTGAGATAAAATCAAAATGAAAGATTTAAATTTTTTAATTACCAATGATGATGGGATTTTTGCAGAGGGTTTGTCATCTGTTATTAATTCATTGAAAGATATGGCAAACCTATATGTGGTGGCTCCGAGTGGGAATAGATCTTGTACAGCTCATTCTATGAGTTTTCATAAAAGAATTTATTTTGAAAGATTAAATGAAAATATGTTTGCCATAGATGCATTCCCTGTAGATTGCGTATTTGCAGGGACAAAAGGTTTTTTTAAGGATAAAAAATTTGATCTTGTTATTTCTGGAATGAATCATGGAGCTAATCTTGGAACAGATATTTTTTATTCTGGAACTGTATCCGCAGCTTTTAGAGCAGCAGAAGATGGTATAGATTCAATTGCTTTCTCTTCCTGTAGAGCTTTACCACCATACAGTTCAGATTTTACTTTCAAAATGATACAAAAAATTACTAGAAAATTTCTTGAAAATAGAGAAACAATAAGAAAAAGAGCAATTGAATATGCTAAAGATAAAATTTATTATATTCATGAGATTAACCCCGATCATGTATCAATAACATTAAATGTAAATTTCCCCGATTTCGAAAAATTTTATGATGAAGAAATTGTCCCAACGGTGTTATCTTCAAGACTTTATCTTGATGAGGTTGTTTTTGAAAACAATAGTTGTTCTAATTCAATAGATATGGTTAAAGATGGCTATTTTGAAATTGTTGGGAAACTTGCAAATTCTCAATGTAAACCAATTACAGATTTAAATGTCATAAATAAGGGTAAAATTTCGATTTCACCATTTTTCTATTTTTTGCCTGGTATGATTCAATTAATTCCGTCAGCTATAGAATCAATTTTTTAATTTAATATTGTGTGGTAAAAAATGAAACTTTACATATTTGAATAATTTTTTAATCATAACTCTATGACTCTAAAGAAGTTCAACCAGTTGCAGGATAATCAGTGTGATATTGGTGCTATTCTTTTCCATGGCATAGCTGTATGCAAAACTCCAGTACTGGCACGACAGGCTGTCATTTGGTACCATGAATACTTATATTTACTATAAGCCTGATAAAACTCAGGGATATAATTCAGGTATTTGATATCTAACTTTACTTTCTAGAAGTTTTTAAGCTGTCGCTTTATCTCCCTCAAATTCAAGGAAATTTGATACTTTTTTCGTTTTTGAGGTATAAAACCGTCCTGGTGTATTACTTCACAAATGGTGTCAGTCCAATAGCGAATAGTGTGGGTTTCCTGAAGCAATTAGGACAGTATTTCCCCAAACCGAAGTCCAACTCTGTATTGTGTACAGGGTCCGCAATTTCTTTAAATTTATCCCCTAAAAGCACTGGGATGCAGTTGCTGTGGATCTGAAGAAGGTGTATATGTCTGCCAATGAAGAAGCTGCTTTGGATGAGCTTTAGCAGTTTGCCAGATGGATCATGCTAATCCGGGATTGGGGTATGGCAATGCATCAATTTAGCATATTTTATGGTGAACAGGTATCATTGTTAACATCATCGCTTAGAGAATTACCGTTTACACAAAGTTTGGGATGGCTCCTCAAAATCATATTGATTAGCTTTCATTAAACATAAAATCATCTTTTAATTGTTGATGTTTTATTAACCCAATTAAATTCGGATTAAGATACTTCTGTTAATAACTATATATTTACGAAATAAAATCGCAATCTATCTAATTATAAATCATCTTTAATCTTACTTGCATCCATCCAAATAAATTATAAAGCACATGTTCACAAGAACCTATGATATCGTATAATTAAGTTTTTCAATATACATCTGCATTTTAGTATTTTCTAATAACTTCTTAATAAACTCTTTATATTTTTTATTATTCAAATATTATTGCCATTCATTTAATAATTTTATTTAGCTTACTATAATTAATTGGAACCTGCATTTTTATTAAATAATGAATGATATATTCATTCATCTTATCAAAATCACTTTTTACTTCATTAATGTATTTTTCATTGTAATTATATAAAAATGCAAATTCATCTAAAGAAAAAATATTTTTTATTGACAGTAAGATATTTTATTTAATATCTCAATTAAATTTAGTTGATAAATATCTAAAATCATTGTATATATCAAACAGGGAAAAATTAAAATTAAACTAAATGGATTCACAATCGAGAGAAGAGTTTTATTTTACCAAAGGTAAAGTGCTTTTTGATGAAGAGAAGTATGAACAGGCAATAAAATCTTTTGATAAGGCACTTTCATTGAATCCCGAGCATATTATGAGCAATTATTTAAAGTCTCTTGCTTTATGTAAATTAAATAAAATAGATGAAGCAATTGATCATCTTAATCTTGTTGCCGAAAAAACAGAGAATTTTTTAATTCAGCAGCAAGTTTATCTAATATTAGGATATATATATTCTACTAAGAATAATGTAGAACTTGCTATTGAATATTTTGAAAAGGTTATAGGGACTGGACTTGAGGCATCAGCAGCATACAATGCTTTGGCTGCACTTTATCATAAAAAGGGTGATATTAAAAAAGCAATTGAAAATGCTAAAAAGGCACTTGAATTGAAAAGTGATAATTATAATGCCATGAATACCCTGGCTTATCTATTAATAGATAGTAATATAGATATAGAAAAAGGGATACAACTTGCTAAAAAAGCTTTAGCTGAAGAACCAAATAATCCTGCAAGACTTGATACAGTTGGCTATGGTTATTTAAAGTTGAAAAATAAGACTATTGCTAAAGAATTTTTGACAAAGGCTTATAATATAAACCCAAATGATGTAGATATAAAAAAACATTTAGAATTATTATCAAAGCTATAAATATTAATCATATAAATAAAATTAGATAAAATTTAATTTTTATGATCAAATCTTTTTGCTTCTTCTAAGATTTTGTCATGAAATCTTATCTTCAAGTAAGAATTTCTAAGTTTTTGAGATTTAATCTTATTTAAGTTACATTTAATAATTTTTGAAGCTTCTGTAATCAAATTAATCTTTTCTTTTTCATCAAGTGAATCATCAAGTTTATATCTAAGATAGTAGATAAGAGGTTTATATTTAAACTCCAGAATTATTGATGAATTTTCATACATCTTTATTTCAGCAAGAAAAAATTTAGCCCTTTGAAGATCGTTTTTTTGAATAGAGATTAAGACAAGAAGAAGCAAAACTTCACAACTTGTTACATGATCTGAATTTATATTTGTGATTCTTAATGCATCAAAAGCATAATCATAAGCTTTATCAAGATTACCAGAAAGATAGTATGCTTCAGCTATAAATGCTTGAACTCTTGCTTTGTAATAATCATTATTTAGCTGCTTCGTATTATATTCGGCTTTTTTTAAATAATCGAATGCTTCCTGATGTTTGCCAAGGTAAAATGAAGCTATGCCTATGTATGAGTAAATCCTTGAATATTGTTTATATGTAGGAATTGCTTTTTCTAAGAAAAGGTTGCATGTTTCATATATTAAATCAAAAGCACCAAGCTCATAATAAAAAGAGATTAGCTCAAGTAAGTAAAGATTTATAGAAAAATCATCTGTAATATCTGAATTTTTTATCCTTTCTTTTTCCTTTTCTAAAATAGATACACTTTCTTCATAATTTGATGTATAAAAATTGATAATACAATTTAAGTATGTGTATTCAACTGATTTAACAGGTAATTTTTCTAATAACTTTTTTGCTCCTTCAATATTTCTCTTATAAAATAATGCTATGGCAGTAAATCTAAGAAGATTAAAATAGCTATAACTTTTACTTTTATCTACTTCTTCCAATCTTTCGTAGTAATATAAACCCTTTCTACCAAAAAGCTCAGCATTAAAGTAGTCAAAATGTTCATAATTATATGTTGCAAGAAGATGATAAAACATTGCATAAGCTTTATTATTATTTAAGGAAAAGACTTTTTCTCCCATTTGTGATATAACTTCGGGTATTTTATCTATAAATCCATTATTGTATAATATAGAATATTTGATAAACAAAATATCTATTACCTTTTCAGATTCTTTTGAGTTTAAACTATTTAATAATTTATCAAGATAAGGTACATAATCCATAGTATAATTTCTAACTTCCTGAAGTGTTTTGTAAGCACGATAAATATCATTCGCTTCAAGAAAGTGATAGATTATTTTTAATGGTTCTTTTCTTTTTATCTTTATAAAATATAGGGCAATAAGTCTATGTAATATCATTTTGTTTTCTTTTAAGATTGTTGAATATACTACTTCTCTTGTTATTTCCTGTCTGAACTTAAATTGTTTACCAGTTCTTTCTATAATATTTTCAGCTAATAATTTGCCTATATCTAAATCTATATTTGAGATATCACCACCCGTTTTTTGATGTATATATGAAAGTTCTTCGACAGAAAATGTAGAACCGATAACTGATGCCTTTTGAAGCAATTGTTTTAAGTTCTCAGATAATCTATCTATCTGAGCTAAGATAATCGTCTGGATTGAAGAAGGGAGTTTTTTAAATTCACCTTCTATATTAATATATTTAGCAAATTCTTCTATAAAAAATGGATTTCCATGTGATTGTTCAATAATAAATTCGATATCATCTTCATTTAAGTCAATTTTAATAAGCTTTTGAATTAAAGAATAAGATTCTTTTTCTGTTAATGGTGAAAGTTCGATTTTTTCAAAATTAGGAAAAATATTGGCAATTATCTGTTCGAAAACTCTATCTGATACAAGAAAAAATGGCTTATATTTTAAATGATCTATCAGATATCTTAGAAAGTCTCTACTTTTTTTATCAATAAAAGATATATTATCTATAAAGATAATTGGAGCATAGATGCTTTCTTCATAGTTTTTCAATATTAGAGTATAAACCTCTAAAAGTGTATCAAATACAAGCTTTTCATCTGTGTCACTACTCCATTTTTGCATTAAAAGTTTAACAAGAGTATTTTCTTTATTCTGTTCAAGATGAATATTGTTTTCGAATAAGTGTTTTAAGATTTCCTGTTCTGTAAGTTTTGGGATATTTGACAGTTTTAAGTAAAAAAGAAGAAGCTTTATAACAATAGAAAAATTTGAATTTCCATATGGGGAAGCACTGGTATAGAATAATGGGGATGAAAAAAGAGGAAACTTTCTTATTTCCTCTATAAATTGAACTAGCAGTCGTGTTTTTCCTATGCCTGCTTCGCCATAAATATAATAACAGAATCCATTTAAATCATCAAATTTTAAGTATTTTCTAAGCATTTTATCCAGTACATCTTTTCTACCAATAAATTCGGTATAATAATTTATTATACTGAGGTTTCGACCAATAACTATATAAGCATTTAAGCTCTCACTTTTACCTCGCAAGGTTAATTCAATTGGTTGTGAAAATAGAAACTTATTTAATGTTTTTTGATATACTACTTCTGAAACCAGAATAGAATTTGCAGCAGCAATAGATTGAATTCTTGAAGCTACAGCAAGAGCATGTCCCGAGACAACTTCATATTCACCTCTTTTCCCTTTAGTCAATGTCCCACTATGTATACCAATTCTAAAAGAGATATCTTTATTTTTAATCTTAAATTTTGATTTTATTTCTGAATTAATAATCTGAAGATTATCAAGAAAATCAAGTGAAGCATTTATAGCCCTTTCTGGATCATCTTCATGTATATGTTTAGCCCCAAAAACAGCTACAAGAGCATCACCGATATATTTTTCTACCCATCCATCATAACTATTAATTATAGATTCAAAATTGGAAAAGATTTTTGTCATTATCTTATCGATATCTTCTGGATCAAGGTTTTCAGTAAATTTTGTAAAATCCTTCATGTCTGCGAAGATAACAGTGGCTTCAATTCTTTCCCCTTTTTGCAGAGGAAGGGAATCTTCATTTTTATTTATGGTATTGGTTCTTGTTGACATATTATCTTTTGAATTAATATTTTGGGAAAATTCTTTTTGGTTATTTGATTTTCTTTTTAATTTTTTGTCATTTTTTGGTTTGATATTTCTGTTTTCAATAATTTCTTTATTTTCCATATAACCAATCTTACTATTTTAATTTTTCAAATCAAATTCTTTCTTAATTAAGAAGATTTAGCATAAAGAAATAAAATCAAGATATTCTTTTAAACATTTTTCTTGAACAAGTTCATTTGAAAGATGAATGCCATGTCCACTTTCTAAAATCAAAGGTTTTATGGGTAATTTTTTTTTGGTTTTTAAAATTATAATATTTTTCATATTTATTTTAAATGCTTTTTGATTTTTTCCTATAACTATAAAAATTGGAATAGGTTTGCTCATAATTAAACTTAATGCATTTTTTTGCTTAGATATAATATTAAAAAACATTTTCAAATCTATAAATCTAGTTATTTCAACTGAAGTCATTATCTTTTTTAAATATTTTTTATCATCTGTCTTATCTTTTAAATATGGATATAGGTCTAATTTGAATTTTGAATTTAAAATAATATTTAATAATTGGCTGATGAAAAATTTATAGTTTATTGAAAAAGTAAAACTCGAAATAAAGATTGATCTTAACCATATTTTATCAACAAAATTATATAAAATTTTTATAATAAATGGAGTAATTATGCCTGAAATATAAACATGAATCCCATTTTTTATATTATAAATTGAAAATAATTTTTTGAAAATTTCAATAAACACATTTTCATCATAAAACCCTCCACGTCTTCCATCGCTATTACCATGTCCAGGAAGGTCAAAGATAATGACTGAAAAATTATTTTTTGTTAAATTTAAGATAAAATCATCATAAAGCTCTACTGTTTCTCCAATATCTGGAACTATTAACAATAGATTTTTAGAATTTATATCTTCAAAATCTTTAACATAAAGGTAAAATCCATCAGAAAAAGAAATTTTATTGATTTGAAAATTTAAATTTTTATCCATAGACCTTGATATAAGATTAAAATATAAATTAAAAAAAGGGAAAAAATAAATAAACAAATAGTTAAAAAAAATTAAACGAATAATTAAAGAAATAATCAAAACAATAATCAAATATATAATCAAATATATAATCAAATATATAATTGAATAAATGACTAAACAATAAATTAAGCAAATAAAAGAAATAATAATAATTCAAAAAAAACTAAATTAAAAAAATAACAAAGAAAAATATTTAATAACTATACTCTTTCTTCAGCGCTAACAAATTCTTGTTTTTTAAAGTATTTATTATAAAAATAATTATAAATATATCTTGCAACAACAAGGAAAAGAATGATTCCTTTTATGATTTCAACTATTGCACCAGATATACCAAGATTTCTTTGCATATATTGACCACCAGCATCCAGTGCACCCCATAGAAGTGCTGTAAAGACAACTGCTATCGGGTCATTTGATGCAAGAAGGGCAACTGAAATTCCATTCCATCCATAACCTGCATTTAATTCCTGAGCAAGTTTATGTTCAAGTCCTGTAATCTGTGAAACCCCAGAGAATCCTGCAAGCATACCAGAAATTATCAGGGTAATAAAGATAATTTTTCCAGTGTTAATACCTTGCATTTTTGCAGCATTTATATTTTTACCGACAGCTCTAATATCATATCCAAGTTTTGTGTAAAAAAGTATGTAATATACGATAATTGCAAGTGCAATGGCGATTAATATCCCGGTGTGTATCCTGTAATCCGCATTAGGTAAAAATGATTTCATATTTGGTAGTCTATTTGATTCAAGTATTTTATCTGTAACATAAGGATGTTTTGAACCTAAAGATGGATCACCTCCAAATTTTCTTATAAATATTGGTGAAAAATATCTTGCGATATGAGCAAACATCATAGTAGTTATAACTTCACTGGCACCTGTTTTAACTTTCAACCATGCAGGAAGAATATTGTAAATTCCAGCTATTAAAGCGCCTACGATAAAGATAAAGGGAAGAGAAAGAATTGGTGGAAGTTTTATATAAAGTCCTAAAAATGTAGCAACCATAGCACCTATATAATATTGACCTTCTGCACCAATATTAAAAAGATTTGCCTGAAAAGCGAAAGCTATTGCAAGTCCAGTAAAAATAAGTGGGGTTGCATTTATTATAGCTGTTCCCCAATTTTTATAAAAACCACCATAAAATAAAGCAGCGTAAGCTTCAAAAGGATTATATCCCGATATAGTCATTATTATACCGCCAATTATCAAAGAAACAAATATACCAATTAATGGATAAAGGATAACTTTGAATTTTTGTTTTAAAAAATCCTTAAAATTATCTTTTTTATCAGAATAAAGATTTGCAAACATATATAAAGCTATTGAAAGCAGGATAAATAATAATCCAGAAAAATATTCACCCATGTACAAAGTGATTCCAATGGCAAGAAAAAGAATGGAAATGCAAATTAAAAGATAATATAAAGTATTATTTTTGATTAAATTTCCCATAGTTTTTACCTTTATTATTTTTAAAATTATGTATTTTTATGCTTCTTTGATCTTTGATTTATCACCGCCCATCATGTAAAAACCAACTTCCATCTGATCAGTTTCTTCTGTCTTGAACTCTTTAGTAATCTGCCCATTGTACATGACCAAAATTCTATCTGAAAGGGAGAATATCTCTTCAAGTTCAAGAGAAATAAGTAAAATTGCGCAATTTGAATCTCTCATCTCAAGTATTCTTTTATGGATATATTCTATTGCGCCAACATCAAGGCCTCTTGTTGGTTGAACAACCAAGGCAAATTTAGGTGTTTTTGAAAATTCTCTAGCTAAAATAACTTTTTGCTGATTTCCTCCCGATAAATTTGCAGCAATATTTTTGGAATTTGGGGTTCTAATATCATACTTTTTTACCAATTCTTCAGAGAAGCAATAAATATTTTTCCAATTTAAAATACCACTTTTCCAGAATTTACCCTTTCCTTGATAACCCAATATCAAGTTTTCAGCGACCTGCATGTCAAGCACAAGGCCATGCCTCTGTCTATCTGCAGGAACGATAGACATTCCTTTATCCAGTCTTTCTTTAACAAAATTGTTTTCGAAAAAGATTTTGTTTAAAATTAAGTTAATAGAGTTTTTCTTATTTTTATCATTAATAGGTAAAGAATAATCCTCTAAAATAATCTCGCCTTCAAATGCATCTCTAAAACCAATAATAGCTTCAGCAAGTTCTGTCTGACCATTGCCGTCAACTCCTGCTATACCAACAATTTCTCCAGGGTAAACCTCTAAACTTACATCATTGACCGCCTTAATCTTTTTACTATTGTAAACTGATAGATTTTTAATTTTTAATGCTGGTTTTATACCTCTTTGTTTAGGAGTTCTAGTAACGGTTAATACTACATCTCTTCCTACCATCATATTGGCAAGTTCATTTTTAGTTACACCCTTTGTCGATCTTTCGCCAACTAATTTTCCTCTTCTTAATATATAGACTCTGTCAGCAATATCCAATACTTCTTCAAGTTTATGAGTTATTATTATGACAGAAACACCGGTTTTAACTAAATCTTTTATGACAGAGAAAAGTTTTTCAATTTCCTGAGGGGTTAAAA